>NZ_LWGJ01001211.1:0-6500 GCF_001635845.1 Oleiphilus sp. HI0132
TTTATAAACGGCGCACGGCTCTATCGTGCGTCCAACGCAGGCCACGTTTCTTTGTGGCCGGAGTGATGTTTGATGAACTGGTTAGATGTTTTAGAACTCCCAACTACACCAAACACCACGTTAAAACCAAAGTGCTTGCCCAGAGACAAAAACACCGCAGATGGCGACTTTACCGGATTCCCTAGGAACACACCATTGACGAAGCCTCTACAAATTAAAATGTGCTTGAGAAGCTTAAACAGTAGAGCGGAACAGTGGGAAAACGTGCCACCTACCCTAAAACTTTAAACGGAGGAATGTATGAAAAGAAACGAGCACTCCCTGCCGAATATTGAGCCTTAAACCTAAAGGCAAAAAAACATTTAACGCTTTTATAAACGGCGCGCGTTTCTTTGCGCGTCCAACGCAGGCCACGTCTCTTTGTGGCCGGAGTGATGTTTGATGAACTGGTTAGATGTTTTAGAACACCCAACTACACCAAACACCACGTTAAAACCAAAGTGCTTGCCCAGAGACAAAAACACCGTAGATGGCGACTTTACCGGATTCCCTAGGAACACACCACCAACGAAGCCTCTACAAATACAAATGTGCTTGAGAAGCTTAAACAGCAGAGCTGAACAGTGGGAAAACGTGCCACCTACCCTAAAAATTTAAACGGAAAGGTGCCAGATTAGAAACGTGCATTCCTTGCCGAATACTGAGCCTTAAACCTAAAGGCCAAAAAACATTTAACGTTGCGCTAATGGGCGCAGTAATAATGGCGACTTTTTTGTCGCGTAGCGCAGAAAAGGTGCCATTATTACGGAGTCCTATTGAGCGCCTAATTAGTTGTTTTATTGAACTTAAATAACTGATCATGGTTCATGTTAAGTATTTCAGAAACATTTTCAAAAGCTATGTTAAATACATAATTAAATTCTAGAGTTTCAGCGTAACTGCCGCTTATCTTAATTGGCGTGCTTTCTTTTTTAATAGGTGAGGCAAGCCCATTTATTTTTAACACTAAATAGTCTGAACTAAGGCTGAGGTCAAAACACACTTTTTCAATTGAACGCGAAAGCGCTCCGCTTGCTGCAATGTCGTAACCACGATTATGGTTTAAAGAACCTGCATGATTACCTGATAACTCAATTTTTATAGGACAACGCCCACCTATAACAAACTGCCGGATAAGATATGCGCCTACTGGAATAATAATATGAGGTGAAGTTATCGGATCTCTTTGACTGTAATCTTCGATTTCTTTGTAATTTGCATTAACTGAATCAATAGACAAGTAATCTTCATGAATGCTCAAGCGATATTTGTCATCAAAAATGTACCAATCCCTTTGATATTTAGCAAACTTAAAACGTTCCATGATTCCTCTTTATACAACTAACGCTTGCAGCTGCGGCCGAACGAAGTGAGGTCCAGCCCCAGTGGTTTTCTGGGGCGAGGCAGGCTGCACTGGTTATATGATTTATTGCTTTGCACTTTGATAAACCGCCTTAGTCTTTTTAGAGTACTTAAGGGTAAGAAGTAAAAGCAACAAACCGCATTTATTCTTAATTTTGCCACCTGTTGATTAAACAGGATAACAAGCTAATTTTTACCGAAACAATCAACAGAACACCAATTAAAGCGACCCGTTTTCTCTGAGCCAAAAGCTATGTTTAGCAGTATAAACCTTGATGCTAAACTAAGCTTTGAACCGAATACACTCTTTGCTCAAAATACCGCTAACCGCTTAAATTAATTGACCTTTTACTGCATATAACGCTTTTATAAACGGCGCACGGCTCTATCGTGCGTCCAACGCAGGCCACGTGTTTTTGTGGCCGGAGTGATGTTTGATGAACTGGTTAGATGTTTTAGAACGACCAACTACACCAAACACCACGTTAAAACCTAAGTGCTTGCCCAGAGACAAAAACACCTTAGATGGCAACTTTACCGGATTCCCTAGGAACACACCACCGACGAAGCCTCTACAAATTCAAATGTGCCTGAGAAGCTTAAACAGCAGAGCGGAACAGTGGGAAAACGTGCCACCTACCCTAAAACTTTAAACGGAGGAATACATGATAAGAAACGAGCATTCCCTGCCGAATATTGAGCCCTAAACCTTAAGAGCCAAAAAACATTTAACGCCTTACGCAGCGGCCGAACGAAGTGAGGTCCAGCCACAGCGTATTTTTGCTGTGGCGAGGCTGGCGTAACTGGTTATATGATTCATAGATAACCGTACTCTTTTAGTGCAAGCCAGCCAAATAGACCTACTATAAAAATCACTGCGAAAGTGATTTCTCGTTTAGATTTTCGGTTTTCGATTTCTGCAACTTTTACAGAGTTGTCTCCGTAACCGATGTCATTCTCGATAGTATCCTTAGCTTGATCAACCAGCCATTTGAATTGAGAATTCATTTCTTTCAGTTCATCTCGGATCTCTCCGAGTACCTGATTTAATTCCTTGTTTTCCATAAAACCTACCTTGGCCTATTTACATATAACGCTTTTATAAACGGCGCACGGCTCTATCGTGCGTCCAACGCAGGCCACGTTTCTTTGTGGCCGGAGTGATGTTTGATGAACTGGTTAGATGTTTTAGAACACCCAACTAGACCAACACCACGTTGTGTAGCCGAAGGCGGAACCTGAGTTCTTGACTTGTGGCTAGAATAACTAAGATGAAGACTTTACCGGATTCCCTAGGAGCACACCACCGACGAAGCCTCTACAAATTAAAATGTACCTGAAAAGCTTAAACAGCGGTGCGGAACAGCAGGAAAGCGAGCCACCTACCCTAAAATTTTAAACGGAGGAATGCTTGATAAGAACTGAGCACTCCTTGCCGAATATTGAGCCCTAAACCTAAAGGCAAAAAAACATTTAACGCCAAGCTAATGGGCGCAGTAATAATGGCGACTTTTTTGCCGCGCAGCGCGAAAAAGGTGACATTATTACGGAGTCCTATTGAGCGCCTGGTTAGGCGGGTTTACGATGGTGAAATTTAACATATAAATCTTTGAGCACCTCAGGGAACAAAGCCCAATAGTCTAAGGCTTTTTCTTTAGGTACTTGCCAGAATAAGTTCTCTGTAAATGCAACATCAATGCAATTCTTAACCTTTTCATTGCCCACCATAAATTGGGAGCGCATAAATTGAAACATTCTGTCATACGTTTTGGCAGAAACACCACCTATCATTTCCCGGTTGAGGATTTTCGCTAAGAACTCGAACCACATAAATGCTTGGTCTTTACTTGGATCACCCCATTCTTGAGAGTAAAGATAGTCTACTTTCTTTGTTGTTTCAGGAAACTGAACCCTGAACTCTTCGTATAGAGTTTGAATACTCATTTAATACGCCTAACGCCCAGCTAAACGGAGGAGTAACAATGGCGGCATTTTTGGAACAAAAATGATGCGATTGTTACGGAGTCCGTTTGAGCTGTTGGTTATGTGCATTTTTTCTTTGTTACTTTGATGTCAGTATAAGTATTCATGCAGCTAATACGCTGTTCAGTTTCACTTAGCTCTATTGAAGGCGGAATATCAAAGTGCAATCGTAAAGCTTCGAAGTTGATATCCTTGACCAAGTGACAAAAGTATCCCGTTCTGTTTACACCCCAAATATATTCGTTGGCAGACTTATTTCCTGAGCTAAGCAAAAACTCTACAACGAGGTTAAGATGGCTATAATCAGGTTCTCCTTTCTTAGGATACTCCAATATTTTTACTTTGCTCATTGCAAGAATTCCATTCATTAATACACATAACGCCCGCCTCAACGAGCAAATTTTGCTGGCGGCAGTTTTGCAGCGCAGCGCAAAAATGGTGACAGTAAAATTTGTCCGTTGGAGGCGCTTGTTAAATGCTTTTTTATGGAATAGCATAGATGCACATATTATATGCGCATATGGAGCAAATAACATGCAGACATTTTTTGACCAACAAGCACCTAAAAAAGCTACCAACTTAACAGTAAATAGCGACCTTTTAAATCAAGCTAAAAGCTTGAAAATAAATTTATCTGCCACACTTGAACAAGCTCTAATTGTGCAAGTGAAAAACGCGCAGCGCGAGCAATGGCTTCAAGAAAACAAAGATGCAATTGATGANCTTAATAAGCTAAGTGATGAAAACGGTTTATTCTCTGACTCGTTTAGGAGTTTTTAATGAGCCAATTTACGCTGTACCTGAATAAAGATAAAAGCAGCAAAAAAACCTACCCATATTTTGTAGATGTTCAGAACAACTTGTTAAGTGATTTAAACTCTAGACTGGTTATACCGCTAACCCCTTCAAAAAAAGTAAACGAAAAAGCAGCCCAAAAGCTATGCCCTACCATCAATATCGACAGCGAAGAATTTGTTCTTGTGACGAATCAGATGACCACTGTACCTAAGTCACTACTAAAATCAGAAGTAGACTCACTTGAACAATATCGCTATGAAATCATCGATGCCATAGATATGCTGATTACCGGCATTTAACGCTTTGCTAATTTGCGCCGCCAGGCGTCAAATTGAGCAACTTGTTATGTGAAAATTAAAAAGATTCAACCCCGTACACCTCGTGATCTCCTATGCCCACCAAACTAGATTCTTTGATTTCTTGCGCAGAATCTATGGCACAATTAAGAACCTCAACTTCTTTTTTGTTTAACACATAGCTACCAGCTTTGGCATCGAAGCCTAGAGGCATTACTAACGACAAAAAGTGCGCTGAATATACGTTGCCCACGATTGAATAAAGCAGATCACAGCTCGCCTCCCCAATACAACAATGCAGCAAGATATACTTACCCAAGACACTCTTAAATATTTTTTGACTTTGTTCCAGATAAGAGGTGCCGACTTTAAGCTCTTTATCAGTCTCGCCTGATTGCTTTTGACTTTCAATAAGGCTGATCAAAGGAACAGTATGCACAACTTTAAAAAGCCACTCACATTTAGCGCTATTAAAAAGGCTCAGATTGCCTTGGATAATATGTGCTTTCAAAATCTCTGACGGGCGCCCGTCATCTAACCCATTAAGCTCAGAATGCGGCGGAAGCCATAATATATTTGCATCACCAGATGTAACATTTTCCTCATTTTTATCGAATACTAGAGGATATGCACGACCTTCTTTCGGCAATATATCAGCTAAAGCCAATTTTTCATTAAACACTGATTCCCACGTAAGCTTCGACCATTCTGGGCTTATAAATAGTTTGATAATTGGAACCTCTCTCGACCCACATAACATTTGAATCTACGACATAAGGTCGTATATCCACCTGTCGTATATCCTTTTTTTAAAATCGTTCTGATATTACTCGAATCATACACCATGACTGGATTCCGCAGAAGTCCGAGATTCAAAAACTATTAAGAAATGCGACACTATGTCGTATATCGTGATTTTACACCAGTTTCTTAGCCACTTGTTTTATATACAGTTTTTGATTCGTTCTTGTAAGTTCTCAGGATATACGACAGGCGGTCGCTTTTTAAGTCAAAAGGTACTAAATCTAGCTGAACGAAAGCGAATTCTCGATGCTAGGGAACATCAGCTTTAACTACTAAAGTAATGTCCACCTTATCCATGACTACAATTTATCAAACAAACTCTTCCCACCTTTTGGAAAGATTCGCATACCCTCCCCACTCAATATTAACCACAGCGGCCCACCAGGTTTTAGTGCTTTAGTAGGATGTCCAAATTATTTAACCTAGGTGGGTATAACTAAAAATTTGGACTAAGCCTTAACTTAGCGTCAGTCACTTTGGCCCCTTCAAAATAACAAGCCAGATACCAGTAGCTAAATCTGGTTTTTTCCAAAGGTTTAATCTCTTTTGGTTTGAATGGATTTTCAATTATTTAGTGTACTTGTTTTTTTCTAAATAATGTTCGATCAGCCGATGTTCTGGGGTGTTTAGCAAATGTTCGTCTATATTTTCTAACCAATTAATATCATTCAAAGATTTATCAATTGGGGCGCGCAATGCGATTGGTGTCATTTCTGAGTAATGATTGAGAATGGTGTCGATGTCATTACACCTCTGAAAGCATGTTGTTAATGCGTTAGCCATGTTAAATGCTGTTTGCAAACCAACGCCCGCGCTATAGTGGAAAGAAAAAGCCGCATCGCCAATTAGAACCATATTTTCATGGAAAAGGTGTTTAACGGTATTCATCTTGAAAGAAAACCAGGGCAAATTGGTAGAAACCAAGTCAATTTTGTCTTCTTCGCTGGTGAATATCTTATTAAGATGGGGGATAGCTTCGGCTGGGCTTTGCTGGAGAAAGCGACTCGATTGAAAGCACTTTTCGGTCATTTCAATGGTAACAGCCTGCCTGGTGTCCGTTAGGGGGTAGGAGGACAACTGAATGAAGCCGGTAGATGTTTTAATGACGTAAAACCTGACATTTGTTTGAGGTTTTGGTGAGTCGTTATAAAACCAAGTAAACTTTATTTTTGCTTCATGCTGCTGTATGACAAATTTAGCCGCATATTCTTTTCGTAC
>NZ_LWGJ01001212.1:0-2517 GCF_001635845.1 Oleiphilus sp. HI0132
GCTTACTGCTGGTGGCGTTAACATTAGTGTGGCAATCATTGCAACGGTAACTGTTGAGTATGAGGATGGTTCAACTGCAACGACAACTACGACATCTGATTCAATTGCCGTTCTGGGTGGACTTCCTGACCAAGACAGCTTTACTTTATCTGTAGAGACCTTTAACCCTCGTGGTTGGGATATTTCTGGAACAACTTCTCGAATGACTGTGCGCGCAGGTGACCGCTTTAATAATGAGGCTAGAGATGGTACTCAGGTTTCTTTTGTGACAACCGGTGGTCAGATAGTGGGTTCCTGTGAATTAGATAGTGGCTTTTGTTCAGTTGATTGGACAAGTTCGAATCCGCGTCCCGATAACGGTTTAGTGCATATTATGGCACGTACGACTGGAGAGGAGTCATTTATTGATGCGAACTTGAATGGTCAATATGATTTAGGTGAAGTCATAGATGTCGAACTGGACGAAGCTTATATCGATGTTAACTATAATGGTGTGCGTGATGATAATGAGTTCTACTCAGATTTTAACAATAATCAGGTATACGACACTAAGACTAATCCGGGATTTTATCAGGGGGCAAGTTGTACTGAGGCAGCTGAAGAACCTTCGGATCCTGATGACCCTAATTCTCCGTATCATTGTGAGTCGCTAGTCGATGTAAGACGTGTAGCTACGATCTGTATGTCTGAAGATGATGTCGTAATTTCTGATAACTTAGGTGGTGGGGTTCTGGATGCTTCAGCGGGCGCCGCAGGAGTTCTAGTTACAATTACTGATGGTAAAGGGCTAATGCCTGCAAATGGCACTACTGTAGCAGTAAGTGTTGAGGATGGTGAGATTGTAACGGGCCAAAATATTGTAATTCCTAATCAGTGTCCAGTAGATTCTGACGGTAATCCGATTCCGTTTACTAACATGATTATAGTAGAGGCAGATGATGACCCTGCTACTAGCTTCGGTACATTAAAAGTCGCTGTAACACGCGCAGATGGGGTGATTGAAGAACGTTTTATCTCTTTCCTTCACTAGGTTTCTTATTTAATAGTTAGATCTAAATCCTTAATGGGGAAGCATAAGCTTCCCCATTTTTATGTCTGATAAACGCCCACCATAAAAACCGCTTGCTGTCCGTCTCCAAGCACAATACTATGTGCCTCTTGTAAACTAAGACTTTGCCCTCATTAACCACACTTGTGGGCAATTAAGTCACAATACTTTGATTCGTTAGAATCTTTCATGAAACTAATCTAAAAAATGTAACGGAGTCTTCTATGGCCTGGAATGAGCCGGGTGGTAATCGTAATGATAACGACCCTTGGGGTTCTAATAATCGAGGGAATAAAGGCGGCAATAATCAAGGGCCACCAGATCTCGACGAAGCTTTAAAACAACTGATGGATAAGCTTAATGGCTTATTTGGTTCAGGCCCGAAAAAAACTGGTGGCTCTTCTGGCGGTTCAAGCCAGGGTGCTGGTGGTGTATTTATTTTGGCATTGATTGCGCTGGTTATCTTTTTAGGCTTCAAGTCATTTTATACCATTGATGAGCAGGAAAGAGGCGTTGTCCTTCAATTAGGTAAGTACAACCGAACCTTGGACCCAGGCTTACGCTTTGTGATTCCTGTTGTCGAGAAGGTCATTCCTGTAAACGTAACTAATGTTCGAAATGCCGAGTTGAAGCAAGAAATGCTGACTCAGGATGAGAATGTGGTTCAGGTTGAGCTTAACGTTCAGTATACGGTATCGGACCCAGTAGCATTTGCTTTACGTGTTGAAGATCCAGAGCGTAGTTTACAACATGCTGCTGAATCAGCGTTACGGCATGAAGTGGGTAGTACAGATTTGAACCCAATTCTAACGGCTGGTCGTGCTGTGCTTGCAGAAAATGCGCGAACGCGTCTGCAAAGCTTTATGGATTCCTACGACACGGGTGTTAACGTTAGTATTGTTAACGTTAAAGAAGCGCGTGCACCTGCTGCTGTTCAGTCAGCTTTTGATGATGTTCAAAAGGCTAATCTGGATAAAGAGCGTTATGTAAACGAAGCAGAGGCTTATGCCAATACCGTTGTTCCCGAAGCGCGTGGTAAGTCTCAGCGAATGTTAGAAGAAGCGAACGCATATAAAGAGCAGGTTATCTCTCAGGCACAAGGTGAGGCTGATCGTTTTAAGAAGTTACTTGTTGAATATAAAAAAGCGCCAGAAGTTACCAGAGACCGTTTATATCTTGACGCAATCTCATCGGTATACAGCAATAGCAGTAAAGTCTTGGTGGATGTAGAAGGCGGCAACAATATGATGTATTTGCCTTTGGATAAGCTAATGTCTAACCGCTCTGTTAGTCTATCAAATGATGATAGCGTAGATCAGTCTGTGTCAGATATTGCAGACCAAGTTATTGAGGAGCTTCGTTCAAGAAACAACCGTACATCCAGGGAGAGCAGATAAATGTCTAAGTCTTCATTATTATCTTTGATTTCATTACTGGTTGTTGTCGTTGTTCTATCTGCATCGATTTAT
>NZ_LWGJ01001213.1:0-11817 GCF_001635845.1 Oleiphilus sp. HI0132
CAAGCAGAAGACTTACTAATAAGCCTACCAGATTGCGACACCTTTATAGCCGAACTTACCGATACGATTATTCGCTGCTTACATGAGGGTGATGCTGATACGAATACCGTCGCTTCGCGAATCAACATGTCTGAGCGTACGCTTCATCGTCGCTTAAAATCAAAAGGTAAAGTTTTTAGAGATATTCTTCAGGAAATAAGAAAATCGATGGTAATAAATTACCTAAAAGATCCGAAACTGACGCTTTCCGAAATTGCCTTGCTGCTAGGTTATAGCGAACAAAGTAGTTTTACCCGCGCATTTTCTACGTGGTACAAGTGTTCACCGCTTCAGTATCAAAAGCGCTACCTGTCTTAGACAGAATATGCCCTTTTAATCTCATCAGCGATGATACGAAGCCCTTTATCGACCAGAACATCATCTTGTGAATAGGTTATTCGTAAGCATTCGGATTTATGCTTCCAATTGTCATCACTTAAGCCCGGAAAAAAGTGATGCCCGGATACAATTAATACACCTTTGTCTTTCAACTTCTCATACAACTCCTGGTTACTTAAGGGGCAATCTTTCAACCATAACCAAATAAACATTGCACCTTCTACTTTATGGATTAAGAAAGGCAGACCCTGAAGTAACTCACATAAAAGGTCGCGCGCTCTTTCAGCTTTAGACAAATAGTAAGGTCTTATTACCTCATTACTTAAGGTGAGTATTCTTTTACTGTCGACTAAATCTTTCGCCATTATGCTGCCGAAGCTACCCGTCGCCAAATTCATAATCGCATTAACTTCCGATAAAGCGCTTATTACCGGCGCATCCGCAATAACGATTCCTGTACGTGCAGCAGGTAAACCGAATTTAGAGAGACTTAGGCACAGGACAATATTTTGGTTCCAGGTTGGTTCTGCATCAGTAAATATAAGGTTTGGAAAAGGCGTGCCGTAAGCACCATCAACAATCAATGGTACTTTATGTTCACGTGCCAACTGGTCTAACTTACTCATCTCTGAGTTTGTAATCACATTTCCCGTCGGATTTGTGGGGCGAGATACGCAGATCGCTCCCGTGCTTTCAGTAATTTGGAACTTCTCGAAGTCGATATGGTATTTAAATGTCTCTGCGTTAATTTCCTCAGTTTTTGGTCTGTTTGATATAAAAAAATCTTCAACCAAACCCGCATCGGAATAGCCAATATATTCGGGAGCAAGTGGTAGCAGAACCTGTTTACTACTACCATCTGAATACTTCCCTGCAAACAAATTGAAGAGCATAAAGAATGCTGCTTGACTGCCGTTTGTTAAAGCAATATTTTGCGGGCCTATATCCCAGCCATATTCAGCTTTAAGTAATGAAGCGAGTGACTTAATGAAGTCCAAATTGCCTTGTGGTGGATCGTAAACACCGATCAGCTGCTGGAAATCGGATGTAGACTCAACAATTTCCAGCAATCTATTTTTAAAATAATCCTGCACTTCCGGAATATGCGCAGGATTGCCTCCCCCCATCATGATTAAACCTGAGTCGCCAGCCAAGGCATTTCCAAGATCTTCCATTAAGCTTGTAATGCCGGCCTTTGAGGTAAACTTATCGCCGAAACTTGAGAACTTCATAAATATAAACACCTAATAACGTGAACAATGGTTTCGCTGCGATGGAATGAACCTATGGTAACTACAACTTTAATGACTAGACTGGTATAGGTATACACCAAATATTAATACGGAGCACAAGCATGCGATTCATATCACTTTTTTTGTTTTCATTCTTAGTAAGTAGTCTTTGCCTGGCCCATGATCAAACGCATTCTGACTTACCCTTTATCGAAGTCAGCACGACAGCAAGCGCAAAGTCCTTGCCCGATCAAGCCATAATTAATATTACTTTCTCTGCAACAAAGTTTGAAGCAGAAAAAGCGAGAAGAGCCGTCGACAAGCTGGTCCGCCCTTTCCTGTCAAAACTAGAAGAATACGATATTCAAGAGAACTCCCTCGACACAAGCAATACACAATTACACCCACAATACGAATACCGAAATAACCAGCGAGATTTCAAAGGTAATCAAATTACGCGCAAAATTGAGTTTAAACTAAATGATCTTGCGCAACTCCAGGCTCTTATCCAAGACATCACCCGCACAGAAGCATCTCATCTAGGGAGTATAAGATTCACACTTAAGAACAAACAGAAGCTAAAACGCAAAGCCTTAAACAAAGCAATTAATAAAGCAAAAAATAAAGCAGCTACCATTGCCCAAGGCTTCGAAGTAAGCTTGGGGAAAATTTTAAATGTAAAGCATGTTAGCAACGAAGCAAGACCAGCCCCACAAATGCGCGCCATGGCAATGAGTGCTGAAATGAGCGACAGCCAAAGTAATACCTACCAGCAAAAAGAAATTGAATACAATGCGACCATTAGCGCAGTATTTTCAATCGATTAAGCACTAGTCATACGACACCAAATAGCATATAGCACCGGCAATTCAACCTGAATCGCCGGTGCCTCATTCAGCCCGCAACTTCAACAGACTCACTATTTTTATGCTTATCAAGCTTACGCTCTGAAGCGCTCCAGTAATAAAGAACTAACCCTGAAAGGATACACGCGGTACCGATTAGCATTACTTCGCTAATGTGTTCACCATTAAAAAAGGCACCCAAAGCCAAAGCAAAAACAGGTGTCATCAGAGTCACCATTGCAACAGCCGTTGCACCCAGCTCTTTAATAATAAAAAAGTAACATGCAAAGCCCAATAGTGAGCCGGCTATCGCTAGATACAAAACAGACCATGGCGAACGTGTTCCCCAATCAAGGTACGGAAGCTGACCATCCATCACAAACCATGCTGCAATAAATAGCGGCACCGATAGTAATAAAGTGCCTACCGTAATGCTTAATGGGTGTGCCTTAAACTTCTGCTTTTCAACTAACACGCCACCAAGACTATATAAGCTGACAGCTAACAAAAGCAATAATAAGCCAAACCAGCCTTTGTCCATCACCACCCAGTCATCTTTAAAGATCAGCAAAAGCCCAGAAAAAGATATACCAAAAGCAAACCAGCGTGCGCGAGTAAACTTAGCAGAGCCAATCAACACATGTGATAACAAGTTAGATATCACTGGAGATAGTGCATAAATCACCGAAATAATGCCCGAAGGTACGTATGCCGCCGCTATGTAAGTGCACAGCATGGCCAGAAAAACGCCAAGCAAAGAAGCGGCATAAACTTTAATAGCTCGCGCTGTCCACGAGAGTTTAATCTTAAAAAGGCGTAAGATCGCATAGCCGATAGCGGCCGCTAACAACATTCGCAGCGTAATTGCACTAATGGGCGTTATCGTTTCACTGCTCCACTGAATAGCTAAGGGAGTAGTCGACCAGATTATTATAATGGTGGCATACGCCACGGGCACAGACATGCTATATCCTCTTTTAATAGTTAGTTTAATTAAAGAAAATACAGCGATATAAGGTGGGTGAAACGATAAGTCACTGCATTTTCTTGCTGTGACTTGAAAGGCTTATAAAACAGACTACTTCTTCAGAAACACAGCGAGCATTGCCATACGGGCGCGCACACACCATCGCATGCTGGCAACCTTGCCTAAACCACGAATAGCGATTAAGGCATAGGCACAAAGCATGAGATCTTTCATTGCAGGTGCTGTGTTTTGATTAATAGTAGTCATAAGCCAATACTGGAGGGCTTTTAGCTTATTGTCAACGCTTAGAGTTCGAGTCGTTATAAATAGTTTCCCAGCGAGGTGTAGACTCAGCAACATAAGAACCAGTAAACTCGGTCTGTAAGCCTCCACGAGTGTTATACCACCTGATGGCAGTAAAATGAGGTTGCGGACCTATGTCCATCCAATGCTTAACTTTTTTTGGAATAATCAATAAATCTCCAGCCCCACATTGAAGTATATGTATCTTTTCCTGAACATGGATATATACGAGTACTGCCCCCTCAATAAAGAAGCGCGCTTCATCTTCGTTGTGCGTATGCTCAGAAATGTACTGACTACGCAATACCACGCCATGAACATCGTCTTCATGAATACGAGCGATATCTGCATATAAATAATTATGCTCACGCTTTACATTCTCAACCAGCTCTTCGTAAAGCTTAAGCAGCTGGTCTCCAGTTGGGCTCGTATTGGGCAGCATTGTGAGAATGTCGTGCTGAGCAAAATAAATTCCATCTTCGGCTAGCTCTGCTACTTGAATAGCATGATCGTCCGAAACTTTTAGCGGTGCTCGCAAATTAAATTGATTATAAAGAGCTAATTGGCTCACCTATGAATCCCTGATACCAATAATAAATTAAGACTGGAAATTAACTGAGCTAAGTCTGGCAAATATTGACTCACTTTAAAATGAGATTAAGCACAGCAAATTAAGAAATAACATTATTTAACTTTTGATTTGTAAGCCCAGGTAACAGCAGTTTCATTTGATTACATATATGCTACTCATCCTGAACAAAGGCGCCGTGAGTCAATCATTTTTGCGGAAACTTTGTTCCTTTCCTGAATTAATTGCGCAGCGATAGATACAGCGATCTCAGCAGGTAGCTTACTGCCAATCGGAAATCCAATTGGCGCATTTAGCCTTGCTAATTCTTCAGAAGCGAAACCGAGGGTGCGCAGCCGCTGCAAACGCTTGCTGGTAGTATTTTGAGACCCCATTGCGCCGACCAGAAAGCATCGGCTATGCAAACCCGCCATCACCGCAAGATCATCAACTCTTGGGTCGTGAGCCAAAGCCAGCACAGCAGAATAGGAATCAGAAAATCGCTCTTTTATCAGATCATCTGGTAAGCAAAGATGCAGCGGAGTATCCCAGCTTTTAGCATCGTGCCTATCAACCACGTTACTACGCGCATCGCAGAGCTCAACATGGAAATCGATCGCCTTTAAAATATTCAAGAGATTCCTTGCAACCTCACCCACACCTACGATTAGTACTTGATAGATCGGGCCGAGCACATGAGTGAAGCGAGCATTATCGAGACTAACCTTATCGATGTCATGCGCTTCCTTATGATTCATGACTCTAATATCTGCTTGACCAGTATCTAAACAAACTTCACGCTTAAGCCATTTCCTGGAATCAAGCGTAGATATAATTTTTGAGATGTATGAAAGGTGAGTGTTGTCCAAGGCCTCTATGAGCAGAGACATTGTACCGCCACAAGGCAGCATATAACGCTGCGCATCATCAGGGTGATCACCAAAGACTTTGATAAAGGGGTATTGGGTATTTCCAAGGCTTAGGTGTTCAACTAGAGCGTCTTCAATACAACCACCTGACAAAGAACCTACTTGCATACCTAAACTTGAGTTATAGGCAAACAGACTACCGGGCGGACGAGGGGAAGCTCCCCATGTTGTAACAACCGTTACCAAAAAGACCTTTTCGTCACGAGCTAGCCACTCTTTAATCGAATTCAATACATGCTTGTTTTGTTCATACATATTAACTTAGCTTAAAAGGCATAGAGTTAAATCGCTTACCCGTAGCTTTATACAAAGCAGAAGCGATTGCTGGTGCAATCGGTGGCAAGCCAGGCTCGCCCACACCGCTTGGCGAGTCGTCTGACGGGACAATATAAGTTTTAATATCTGGAGATTCATTCATCCTCATCAAAGGATAGTCATGAAAATTACTTTGCATAACCTCACCTTCAGCAAAAGTAATCTCTCCATAGAGTGCGGCAGTCGCACCAAATATAATTCCGCTTTCCATCTGCATTGTAACGATATCAGGGTTTACAACCATGCCGCAATCTACGGCACAATGCACCGTCAGAAGCTTAACTTGTCCATATTCAACTTTAAGTTCAACTAGTTGCGCAACATAAGAGCCGAAAGACTTATGCACAGCGATACCTTGGTGGACATCTTTAGGCAGCGTACGCCCCCACCCACCTTTTTCTGCAACCAGGTTCAACACTTTAAGTAGTCGCGGTGAATTACCTAAATACTGTTTGCGGAACTGATATGCATCTAGTCCAGCTGACTGAGCTAACTGATCAATTGCACTCTCCACAACGAAAGCGTTAAATGAGTGGCCAACTGAACGCCAGTAGCTTATCGGTACGCCAGCATCGGCCTTGATATGCTTAACACTGATATTTGGTATCGTATAAGGAAAGTCGGCAGCACCTTCATAAGGCGAAGTATCAGCTGGAGTGATTGGCGTTCCCTCGGTCATTAGCCCGGCATGCCCCAGCATTGGGTACATAAACTCAGGCGCCCAAGGAAACATAGCTGGTGAAGCGTCCCATACATACCAATCCATAATCTTGGGCACGACAATTTGATGCTCCCAGGCGACAGGTAGGCCTTTAGTGTCGAGCGCAGCCCGAACCTTGTGCAAACTTGCTGGTCGAAATAAATCGTGCTTGATATCTTCTTCTCTGGACCAAACCAGTTTAATTGTCAGTCCGGTTTTTTCCGCAACCTCAGCAGCCTCGGCAATATAATCTTGACTTAAGCGTCTACCGAAGCCACCCCCTAGAAACTGGTTATGAATAGTTACATTGTCCAGATCGATATTGGTCGCTTTTGCGACTGCAACTTGTGCTACGTCAGGGGCTTGAGTTCCAGCCCATACTTCCGCCTTCCCCTTGCTAACCCTTGCAACGGCATTCATTGGCTCCATGGTGGCGTGAGCAAGAAAAGGCGCTGTAAACTCAAACTCTTCTATATGGCCATCAGCCTCGAGAAGCTCCGCTGTATCGCCGTCTTGACGAATAGATTTGCCGGAATCATTTGCAAGCTTATCCAGATATAGGTTGCTGATTGCATCACTAGTTTCAACACTCTCTTCACTAAATGCCCACTGCGCCTCTAGTACTTTTGATGCTTTCCTTGCTTGCCAATAGGAGTTTGCGACGACAGCTATACCACGGGAAACCTCAAGAACCGAGACAACACCTTTCTGCTGAAGAGCGACTTCGATATTCGCAGACTTAAGTTTGCCCCCATATTTCGGAGCCCGCTCTACAACGCAGTATTTAAGATCCTGCAATTCAACATCGATTCCATAAGCGCTTTCCCCTTTTACCTTTGCAGCTGCATCAAGTCGAGCGTCGAATTTCCCTATGTACTTGAATTGAGCCGGTTCTTTTACCTTTATTTCCTGCGGTAAATCTTGCTGAGAAGCTAGTTTAGCCAAAGCACCAAAACTCACTTTTTTGCCGGTAGACTTAACGCTGACATAAGCATTACGGCACTCTAAGTTATCTTGTGGTAACGCAAATGCTTCTGACGCTGCTTGTAGCAATAAAGTCCGTACAGCAGCCCCTGCCTCGCGAATCTGGCTCCAACTGCTTGAAAGACTGTTACTACCCCCGGTTAGCTGCAAGCCATAATCCGGGTTGCGATAAGCTGCGTTTGCCCCGGCAAAAACAACCTGAATAGTATCTGGTGAGGTATCTAGCTCTTCAGCCAGCAGCGTTGTAATACCCGTGTAAGTGCCCTGACCCATCTCTACTCTATCTAAAGTGAAGATCACAGAGTTATCTGGCCGTATCTCGAGCCAGGCATTAGCCAACCAGCTACCAGTATTTGATAGTTCATTGTTTCTTAGCGTACTGCAGCCTGGCAATGTTATCGCCACGCTAAGGCCGCCAGCAGCGCCTAAACCAACTTTAAGAAAATCCCTACGATTTATCGCTGTATCAGGTAAAAGCTCTTTAGATTTGTTCATGAGATTAGAATGCATTATGAGCGCTTCATACCTTTGCTTTGTAGGATAGATCGGCAGCAATTTGCTGTGATGCAACAGTGTCTTTAATGGCAGCCTTGATTCGGGAATAAGTACCGCAGCGACAAAGGTTACCGGACATCGCATTGTCAATATCTTCATCACTAGGGTTTGCATTAGCTTTCAAGAGCGAGGCTGCGGACATAAGCTGTCCAGGCTGACAATAACCACATTGCGGTACGTTATGTTTAATCCAGCTTTCTTGTAGCGGGTGCAACTGACCATCTTTACTGGCCAATCCTTCAATGGTAGAGATATTTTGGCCTTCCACTGACGAAACAGGGGTAATGCAAGAGCGAATGGCGACACCATTAAGATGAACAGTACACGCTCCACACAAACCCGCACCACAACCAAACTTGGTGCCCTTTAGACCAACCTCATCACGAATCACCCAAAGGAGTGGCGTATCTGGCTCGACGTCGATTGATATGGGCGCGCCATTAATCTTGAGTTTCATTCTGCCTCCTAGCTAGAAAGCTTTGTCTGGCCAAAGCTATAGATAGTTTTTATAGAAATAGTTGAACTTAGTAATGCTAATTATTTTTTATACTTCTTAGGGCAAGAAGTATTTTAAATGCGATCAAAACACGGCCAGCGCCGAACGTAAGATCTTATTATTTTTTTAACGTCTAGATGCTAACACCCAAGTAACTTAGAGTCACTTACACTTTATTAAGATTTGTTGACTCAACGTAGTCCGTGACGCTCTCTATTATTTTGTTTAGCAGTGTCACCCTTGCGAAGCATTACGTAGACTGCACCAGTGCCGCCATGCTGCGGTTGAGCAGAATGAAAGGCTATTACCTGGTCTAGTTGAGGAAGCCAAATCGCTAAATGGCTCTTTAACAAGGCAAGTTTGTCAGGATTTCGATCTCCCTTCCCATGTAAAATAATAACTGCTCTAAGCTCGTACCTGGAGCACTCATCAATAAAGCGGAATACTTCGCGCCTTGCTTGTTCAACGGTCATTCGATGTAAGTCCAAACGTGCATCTAATTCATAGCGCCCCATCCTTAGTTTTTTATACACACCGTGCTGGACACCATCGCGCTTATAATCAAGTATGTCATTTGATTTCAGCATAGGCACTTCGGTGGAGGCTAGAGGATCTACGGTAAGTTTATCGGCAACGGCAAGTTTGCGCCTAACACGCTTTCCTGGTGTTTCTTCCTCTACTTTGTTTGAAGAAATTTTGCTACTTTCAAAACGAGTAACTCCCTGCATTTCTTCTGCAAATAACTCATCATCACTCATTGCCGTACTCACTCATAACCAATTCTGACCCAAAAATACTATTATAAAACCTAGGATTCGCCAAGTGCAGTTTGCACACTTTCCAAGTTCTTATTCGTATTAAATACTTCCTTCAATGTTTCCCATGGTGGCACCGGCTTACAACTTGAGAAAATAAAATCTGTAAAGGCCATAACCTTCGAAGGTGGCTCTCTACGGCTAGGATAAACCAGGTAAAAGGTTCTTTCCTGAAATGGTGCATCTTCAAGTAGCGTAACCAAACGCCCCGCCCTGACATCTTCACTAATAATAATCTGAGGTAAAGCGCCAACACCAACCCCCTCTATAACCATTCGACGCAGCACTTCCATGTCATTAGCCACTAGGCGAGACTTTGGTTCAAACTCGTATATACCGTTATTCGTTTGAAAAGCCCAAGCGGATGCTGGGTGAGAGACACAGGTATGATCTTCGATAGCCTGAATCGTTTTAGGGATGCCGTTTTTAGCAATATACTCAGGAGAAGCACACAGTGACAATCGCGCGGTTCCGAGATTTCGTGCTACCAGACTAGAATCAGATAATGGGCCAATTCGAAAAGCCACATCGATTTCCTGCTCTAGTAAGTCAACCAGTTTGTCATCGGAGAAGATCTCGACATTAACTTTTGGATACTGCTCCATAAATCGTTTAATCGTGCTGATGAAGAAAGGTGTACCAAAAGACAGCGGCGTACTAATCCTGAGCGTACCGCTTGGCTCAGCTTGCATATTATTAACAACACGATCAGCTTCTTCAGCTTGCTCAAGCATTTTGACGCAATGCTCATGATACAACTTACCGGTTTCTGTCGGCTTTAAGTTGCGTGTTGTACGATTAATAAGTCGCACACCTATACGCTTTTCGAGCTGACTCACTTTTCGGCTTACGGTAGATTTAGGTAGCTTAAGTTTGTCCGCTGCTTTGGTGAAGCTTCCCGATCCGACAACCACTGCAAATATCGCCATTTCATTTAAGTCTTGCATCAATTCGTACCCTTCTCTTACTCTCGCATTTAGAGTTAGCCGCATACATTCCATATACGGAACATTATTTCTAAATTTAGCCTATTAACACCAAAATAGGAACAGCACTACAATAAAAGCATCAAAATTTAGCGTTTGATTGCATTAAATTAGAACAACGGGGCAATAACATACTATTGTTAGCAGCCACAAAAATAAGACTTTTTACTACAAGGTTCATTGTTATGGTCGATAGACTTGCCGCGCAGATTATTAAGTTCAGATGGTTAATCATCATTGCCTCCTTAGCTATTGTATTTTTTATAGCAAGCGGAGCTAGCAATATTGGGTTCAGCTCAAACTATCGAGTATTCTTTTCAGAAGATAATGAACAATTGGTAGCATTTGAAACACTCCAAAACACCTATTCAAAATCAGACAATATATTTGTTGTTCTAGCGCCGAAAGATGGCGAGGTATTTACCGTTCCAACCTTGAATGCAGTTAAAGATCTAACTGATAGAGCTTGGCAATTGCCTTATTCAACACGCGTCGATTCAATCACAAACTTCCAATATACAAAAGCCGAAGAAGATGACTTGCTCGTTAACGACCTGGTTGAATTTCCAGATGAAGCCGATTTGGACGAGATTAAACGGATTGCGCTTAGCGAGCCGCTGCTAGAAAGTCGCCTTATTTCCAAGCAAGCGCATGTTACTGCGGTCAATACCACAGTTCAACTTCCTCAATTGACCGAACAGGAGATTCCCGAACTAGTAGCGCAAGCACGTGTGATGATTGCCCAGTTTGAAGAAGACTACCCCCACCTGGATGTTTATATCACAGGTAGCGTGATGCTAGGCAATGCCTTTTCTGAATCAGCCCAGGACGACCTTGCAAACCTGTTTCCGGTCATGTTTGTGATAATAATCTTCACCTTATTATTGCTTTTACGTTCGTTCACCGGTACCGCCGTAACCTTGGTTGTCATAATAATGTCTATCGTCAGCGCAATGGGAATGTTCGGTTGGCTAGGATGGACGCTTACCGGTCCAAGCACCTCAGCGCCCACGGTAATCATGACAATGGCCGTTGCCGATTGCGTTCATATTCTAGTGACCTTTCTATTTAACATGCGGCACGGAATGCTTAAAGCCGAAGCAATGCAAGAAGCCATACGTATCAATTTCCAGCCGGTTTTCATCACCAGCATCACAACAGTTGTTGGCTTTATGACACTTAACTTTAGTGAAGTTCCACCCTTCAGAGATTTAGGTAATACTGTAGCTATGGGCGTCGTTGCAGCATTCTTTCTATCAGTATTTTTACTTCCAGCACTGGTTATGGTGCTACCGGTAAAAGAGAAGAAGCAAGCAGATAAAGCACACAAAGGCCTTGATGCAATCGCTAATTTCGTCATTAACAAACGCAGACAAATTTTGATCGGTACCGGCTTGGTAACAATCGCCATTTTCTCTGCTATACCATTAAATATGATAAATGACGACTTTGTCGGTTACTTCAAGCAAAGTGTAGAATTTAGAAAAGACACCGACTTTACCGCTGAAAACCTTTCTGGCATTTATACAATTGAATACTCACTAGTTGCCGGAGAATCCGGTGAGATAAGCAACCCGAAATTCTTACAACAGGTCGAGGCATTCAGCCAATGGCTTGAAGCTCGAGAAGAAGTTGTTCATGTCGATACGATTACCGAGATATTCAAGCGCCTGAATAAAAATATGCATGCCGATGATGAGTCATACTTCCGGCTACCGGAGTCACAAGATTTAGCGGCACAATA
>NZ_LWGJ01001214.1:0-1161 GCF_001635845.1 Oleiphilus sp. HI0132
GACCGTTAAAACTCTCATCGTTTCATTCAGCTGATGCGCTGATATCGATAAATAACCATCGATCAAATCTCCGCAAATATCGTAGTGCATCTGAGCAAGTGTAAAAAGGCGCTGGAAACGATCATCTAAGTCGTTAATTGCATGCTCGCAAGCTGCCTTGTCGAAATATGCGTACTCATCACTTTCTTTATGTAAGCCTTCACTTATGTCCGTATGATAATTAAATGTCCGCGTCAGTTTTACCAGCCGCGACTTAAACTTTGTCAGCTCTTTCAACTGTTGGTCATTTGCATTGTTTTCGAGTTGCTCCTCAATCTCACTAAGTTGAGTATCAAAATTAAGCAACTTCTCGAGGTAAACACTCGATG
The DNA here is from genome assembly GCF_001635845.1 of Oleiphilus sp. HI0132. Classification (NCBI taxonomy): domain Bacteria; kingdom Pseudomonadati; phylum Pseudomonadota; class Gammaproteobacteria; order Oceanospirillales; family Oleiphilaceae; genus Oleiphilus; species Oleiphilus sp. HI0132. The sequence goes on from NZ_LWGJ01001214.1 coordinate 369, forward strand.
CTGCTTTCATTATTTGAATAGCGACCGTCATAGGAGATATATGTTTGAGTTTACGCAAGGCTTTTTTAGATTGCTCTACCCCAACCGATTTAACCGGGTGAACAGTAACCAGAATGTTGTCTTTAACAATGAGTCCAATCGACTGATGTTGGAAAGATATATCATCTTCAATGGCACGAATTCCGCGATACAAAATAAATAAGTGCTCGTCAAAAAACTCGATTTTTGACGGGTGGCTCTTTCGCAGGGTATCTTCAATAGCAAGGTGGTCAATATTTAGCTCTGTGAGCAAACGTTTAATTATTTCATGATCTTCGGTCGTAAGATCAATCCACAGCTTTTGGCTCGTGAGTAAGTCGCCGGAAATTAGATCATCAATCGACATTGCTTCGAGCTCTTGACTCTTACCATCGTCAGAGAGCTGGATAATACTTAACATGTCATAACCCTCTATATCTCTATTATTTCTGGCACTTCAATCTCTGGAGCGTCTTCTACAGGCATTTCAAGCGCCCTAATAACATTGAGAATGTTTTCTATCTCGTTCGTATGAATGTTCTCTCGATGATGGCACGCAAAGATTTGTCTAGCAATGACCGGCGCATCGGCAACTTGATAAAGGCTTTTGTCGATATAGGGTTCAATTAAACGGTATGGTAAATAGGCACTGCCGCCAAATTCAAGCATAAATTCAAGCGCTATTCGTGAAAGCGTAGTATGAAGAATAGGTGATATATTATCTGAAAACACCTGAGTAAAACTCATTTGAAACGACAAACCCCAATCAATGGCA
>NZ_LWGJ01001215.1:0-877 GCF_001635845.1 Oleiphilus sp. HI0132
CAATCTTGTTATAACGTATTAAATCAGTCCAGGTGTGCTGTCTGTTGAGAAGGCCTTGACTGACTTTTTGCAGGTTGTCGCCAGGGCGCAGCGTGTAGTGCCACTCTTCCACCTGAGGTGTTTGAGCAAACGATACCGAAGTTAGCAAGACGCTAGAAATAGCACAAGAAAGGCATAAGAGCATGACGAAGTTGATGACTGTCGTCGTTAGTTTATGGATATCAATACGTCCAAATTTCATAAATAAATCATGCTCACTACATTATTAATATCAAAGCTTCTAGCCAAGAGCAGGTTAAGAGCTGCTGTCCTTATCTCTAGTCGCCAACTTTTTCCAGCCTGTACCCATGTTGATAAACTGTTTTCACGCGAAATCCGTTCTCAGGTTTGATATGCAATTTGCGTCTTAAGCGACTGACATGCGTATCGACGGTCCGAGTATTGATGTTGATAGAAATTCCCCAAACCCTTTCCAACAGGTAGTCTCTGGATAGTAGGCGCCCAATGTTCTGAAACATGAAGACGGCTAAATCAAAATCTTTATCGGTCAGTGGCACGTCTTCACCAAAAGACACGATGGTTCTTTTAGTCAGATTAATCACATAAGGGCCAATAACCATCTCCTCTTGCTCTTCTACCTCGTTTGCGGAGCGTCTTGCTAAGGCGTTGACTCGAGCTTTTAACTCTCCAGGTCTGGCTGGTTTGACAAGATAGTCGTCAGCGCCTGCATCAAGGGCCGTTATAATATCGGCTTCGCTATCTCTGGAGGTCAGAAATATTACAGGTATCCGCCAGCTAAGCTCTGAGCGAATCGATTTAAGAACTTCGGTACCTTCCATGTCTGGAAGCTGCCAATCAAGGATTAACAAGTCATAAC
>NZ_LWGJ01001216.1:0-2454 GCF_001635845.1 Oleiphilus sp. HI0132
AGTACAGCTAGTTCATTTTTAGTTAAGAATTCTTCGGCCAGTCTCTTTGGCATATGAGCGCCGTCCGTATATGGACCTATTTTATTAGGCAAAACGACGGAATAAATTTCTTCTGATGTCTCTTCAGTGTCTAGCTGAAGGTATACGGAAGGAAACTCTCTTCTTAGTAGCTCAATTTGATAGGCTAGTTTGGTGTGCCTAAAAAACTCACCATGGGAATCAGAACTTTTGTTATCGTCCTGATGTGATTTCCAAAAATGGTTAATCGTGTGAATACGCTTAACTAGCTCTTCAATAGTCAGGGCGTATGACATTCCTTCGTACTTCATTTCTTACTCCTTTAAACAAGCGAATTATTTCATCATGCCTGTCTTTGGTAAATTAAATAGCTCTCGTTTTGCACAGCGAATTAAAATAACGATAAATCCGCGTGTTTTTGTCTTAAGCCATAATGACTACCAATTGAAAGAAGTTTTACGGACAATTGGGGGACGTTCATAGAAACATTAGTTCTAATTTGTGGCAAACCGCGTACTTCCTTGTTACAACAATCTCTGTTCATTGAAATATGAGCTTAGCTGTCCATAACTCAATATATGGGCTGACTTTCTGGCGCGCGTCAAGGCTACATAGACCAAACTTCGCTCTTCTGTATCAGCTTGTGCAAGTGAGGCTTTATCTGCCCGCCCCTGCAGTGCATACTGTAAGGGTATTAGTCCTTCATTCGCTGAAGCCAACACAACATGATTAAACTCTAACCCTTTGACACGATGGACGGTTGCTAGTTTTATTGCGCCACTCCCTTCATCAGCTCTGTTGGCTTGAATTATTGAGGTTTTGATACCAAGGTTTGCAAAACCTTTACTCAGTTCATTAACTTCACTATTTGTTCGCGCAACGACACAGAAATTTTCGTGGGGCTCTGCTGACTGTTTTACTAAGTTTGAAACATAGGAGCACTGTTCATTTAAGTTCGACAGTGTTTCGATAACTGGAAATTCACCATGACTGAGAGACTTGTACTGATGGTTATCGTCGGTGCCACCATCTAAATCGTCGATATCCCTCCCCTCCAAAAGGTTAATGGCAGAAAGTCTGATTTCGTCTGTCGTACGATAGTTAATTTTTAACTTCGAAGAGCGGCCACGAATATTAATACCGCATTGGCTCAATATGACCTTATTTTTACCGTATATACGCTGATGAGCATCGCCAACAATAAATAGATCATTAGGTCTCTCTGGCACAATAGCTCTTAACAATTTGTATGCTTGAGACCCCATATCTTGAGCTTCATCCACGATGACAGACGAATAGTCTTGAGTTCCTTGCCCGCTTTCTATAAATCCGAGAGTATCTCGATAAACATCATCAACCTCTTTATAATGTTCGGCATTTAGTAGTCGACGATATTCTTCAAACACCGGCCAAATTTCAAAGCGTTGCTCACGATCAAGTCTTGTACCCCTGCCTTTTCTAGAAGCTCGTTTATACGCATTGAACGTATCAATGCCTTGAGCCTGTACGACACGTTGCCATTCTTCCTTGTAGAAATTATTGGAAAAATTTAAATGTCGTGGACATTTGATGAGCGCTTTACCCCATAACTCTTCACTTTTACGTTGATCATAGAGTATGCGGTATCCATAATTATGATGTTTTAGAAAGTTTTGCACCCATTGGTCAAGGTTAATGACTTCAATCTTAGAAAGGGTATGCTGATCGCAAATACTTTGAAGGCTAGTTGAAATATCAATCGCGAGGTTTTTGGTATAAGTGGTAAACAGAACTTTCTGTCCGTTATCACAGCAGTTTTCTGCAAGCCATTTGGCACGGTGCATTGCCACAACTGTTTTGCCCGTACCCGCTCCACCTAGTACTCTTACCGAACCATTCTTAATACCCATAACGAGCTTGCGTTGCGCTGGGTGCAGAAACACTCGCCATTTAGCAACCGGTTCAGCAAGCATTTCTCTTAGCTCTTTTTCACTTGCTGGGACAAAGAAGCTAGCTATAGTAGAAGGTAGGCTGAGTGCTTGCTGATAGTCTGATGAATCAACGCTTGAAACATCGCTAGTTTCGCTTTCTAGTAAAAGACTTTCATAGCTTTCGCCCGCGTTATAAAAGAATAAAGCCTCATATGCCTCTTTCGGTAATCGGTGTTGTAGTTGATCCAACATCGACTCGTTAGTCACACTCCTTACAGACGATATAAGCTCATCGGGAACACCAAGTCTTAGTAAGTGTTTATCCTTTAAATTGTCAAACAAGCCCTTTTCGAAAGTAGACGGAGCTGAAACCTTTTGCATCGTCTCAATCATGGTCTCGTATATCTGTAGAGATCCAGTATTAGGATTTATTTTACACTGATGAACTGCTGCCCAGTTATATGCTCTATCATGATGATCTACCCACAATAGCAAATAGACATTTCCCTCAGCCGGTGCATGTAGT
>NZ_LWGJ01001217.1:0-3325 GCF_001635845.1 Oleiphilus sp. HI0132
AGAATAATAAGCTTTTCATAATTTCTACCTAATCACGCTTGATTTATAAGTTATAGTTAATAGCTCGCTTAATATGCTAACCGTTCTTTTATAACCAGTATTGTAGTTTTTCTAACATTTCTTCTGGTGAAAAAGGTTTTGATAAATAGTCGTTCATACCCGCTTCGATACACTTGTCTCGATCGCCTTTCATCGCGTGAGCTGTCATGGCGACCACTGGTATTCTTGTATAATGTTCACCCGCAGACCCTTTTCGAATTTTTCTAGTCGCTTCGTAGCCATCCATAATTGGCATTTGGCAGTCCATTAATATCAGGTCGAATTGTGTATTACTTTCTTTCAATATTTGAATGGCTTCCTGCCCATTATTNGCGGTGGTGCAAGGGTAGTTGTTTTCATCAAGAATCACTTCGGCTATCAATTGGTTTGTTTTGACATCTTCTACCAACAAAATATTGAAACTGCCTAGAGAGGCTTTGTTGTCACGTTCTCGTGGCTCAAGTGTGTTGATGGCTTGTGGCGTTTCCCAATATCTAATAATAGCTGAACGGTAAATGTGCTGCCGCATCCTAATTTACTCACCACGTCTACGTGACCTCCCATCATTTCAGATAGTTCGCGCACGATAGTTAAGCCTAAACCTGTCCCGCCATACTTACGTGTGGTAGAGCTGTCCTCTTGTGAGAAAATATCGAAGATTGTGCCGAGTTTTGCTTGTTTTATACCTACTCCAGTATCAGTAATACTAATACTCACTTTTATTTTATCGCCAACTTCTAAGGTCGAAGCGGTCATTTTGATAATGCCTTGTTCGGTAAACTTTTCTGCATTGCTGACTAGATTCGAAACGATTTGCTTAATTCTATTCGGGTCACCTTTTAAATACTGATGAGAAATGTCTGTGCACTGGAGTTCAAGCTTGACGCCTTTCTTTTCAACAGTCCCTTTCCATAAGCTTTCTTGGTGACGAAGAAGCTCAGAAAGGTCAAAATCGATATATTCGAGTTTTAGCTTGCCAGCTTCTATTTTCGAAATATCTAATATTTCGTTTAGTAGTGACAGTAAGGATTCTGCGCTAGAAAGAGATAGTTCAGCCTGATCTCGCTGCTGTTCGCTTAGATCGCTACCTAGTAGCAAGTGGAGCATACCCATAATGCCGTTCATGGGAGTTCTGATCTCGTGGCTCATGCTGGCTAAAAACTCGCTTTTAGCAACGTCTGCAGCCACGGCTTTTTGTTTTGCATCTACAAGGTCTTGATGAGCCCCTACCTCGGCATCAATGTCCTGCACTGAACCATACAAACGAAGGCAGACTCCATCTTCAAACTCTGCTTCACCGGTACTAGTGATCCAAATATGATGGCCTTTATGTGTTTTTACTTTTAACTGTTCAGCCCAAGGCGTGCCGGATCTGATGGCTTCGAGTTGGAGTGCTTCAAGTTTCCCCATGCTTTGTTCGGGATAGAATTGCTTGATAGAGTCGGGCGTGGGAGTGAAGCTATCGTCTACCTCAAATATCTCTCTCGTTTTTGACGACCAGGTTAGCACTTTACTTTGAATGTCATATTCCCATGCGCCTATTCGTGCCTGGCTGCTCATTGCTTCTAGTAGACTACTCTGTCGCTTAAGCATGCTCGTACGTTTGCTGACAATGTCTTCAAGATTTGAGTTAAGCGAAAGCAAGTTGTTTTTCGATTTATCAAGACGCTTTTTAAGTGATGTGAATACATTATCTAAGCGCCGTAATTCACGGCTATCAAGCCCGGGGTGTGAGAGTTCAGCAGATAGAGTTGGCCTATCGTCATGTATGTTGTCAAAGTCAGTTGTTTCCATCTTAATCAGAAACTTATCAAGTGCTTTAACTAGAAACTTGTTAAACGCCCACAGAAAGAGTATCCATAGCACAATTGACTTAATAACAGCGTTCACCAAAATGAATAGAAAATTGTGTTTAACTTGGTCTATTACTATGTCTCTGCTTGAAAACAAGTAAAGTGTACCCATTTTACGTCCATCGTAGCTCACCTCGAATTCTTGATAGAACTTATTTGCCCAGCTGTCTTTATCTACGTTCTCTTTGGGGCTATTTCCATCGACGAAAATCTGTTTCGATTCTGAATCTATCAGCAGGATTCCTGAAATATCGGCAAGCCCTAATACCCCCTGGAGCGTAGCTTCAAGTTGCTCCATATCATAATTCCACCAAGCTGTGGCAATAGACTTTCCAAAGATCGATTGGTAGGTAATAAGGTTACGGTCTATGCGTAACTTTTGTTGCTGGTACTCGTTATACATATGTACAGCAGTGATCACCAAAGTAATCAGCAATTAGAGTGAAAAGACAACTCTTAGAAGCCTTACACCCAAGCTGTAGCCCTGATTGTTGGCTTTGTCGCCATCGTTCAAAATGATCACCATTGTTAGAAGTGGAAATATCTAAACCACTGATCCTCAAGTGTAGTTTAATGAGAGAAGATCGCTAGTGGGTGAGTGATTCTGAATCAATTTTTGTGGCTCTAGATATGCCGATATGTAGTGTTTTAAGTGGTGAATAGGGGCTGAGCGTTTAGAATTCGGGTTGTTATCTATGCAAATAGCCAAGATGATAAGATGAACAACAATTATCTTTTCAGCTTTGTTTCATGTGTTAAAGTTGCGTTCTAGCGAAAGGCTTACGCTTATTTAGGGTGTATACGCCTTGTATTACTTGTTATGGACACACTATGTATAGATTTATTTTCTTCTCCGTTTTATCTCTTTTTACCTGTTCAGTTTATTCAGCACCTGAAACGCAAGGCTCTGCACTGGATGAGCTTGTAGAGTCTCTGAATAGGATAAAAACTCTTTCTGCGACTTTTGTACAATATTCTGTTGATCAGCGTGGTGCACGTATTCAGGAGTCTAAAGGTGAGCTTAAAGCAGATAGAGCAGGCAAATTCTTCTGGCGTACCTATGAACCGCTCGAACAAATTGTTATCTCTGATGGAAAGGAGGTAACTGTTTATGACCCTGACTTAGAGCAGGCAACTATCCAAGCTGTGGGCTCGCAGGTGCAAACGACTCCCGCAATATTGTTTAGTGGTGATACTCAAAAAATTGGTCAGCTATTTGAGGTAGAAATGGCATGGTTTGAACCATCAATAAGGCAGTTCACTTTAAAGCCAAAATCAGAGGAAAGCTTATTTGAGGGGCTGAAGTTACGTTTCTCTGGTTCGAATGTGAGCGAACTCCGGATCACAGATGCTTTAGGGCAAGAAAGTACAATGAGCTTTATTCAGTCGCAAGTTAATTTAGAGCTGCCAAGTAATACCTTTACGCCTGAATT
>NZ_LWGJ01001218.1:0-3963 GCF_001635845.1 Oleiphilus sp. HI0132
ACTACGCTCTGTTGCATATAAGTCACAGCCAATAATAGGGTGTAAGATTTCGCGGCTATGAATTCGCAGTTGATGGGTTCGTCCTGTCAATGGTGTGAATGTTACCTTGGTCAAGTCAGGGTTCAGGTAGCGCTCAATAACTTGAAATTTTGTTATCGCCTCTTTACCTGTTTCGTAGCAGATTTTCTGGAATGGAAAATTGGCCACATCTTTTGCGATTGGAAAGCTAATCGTACCTTCATCTTTTTCGAGTGTGCCTTCTAATATCGCGCAATATGACTTTTTTATCGACCTTGCCTGAAACTGTTTTCCAATATGAGCATTAACGCTTTTGCTAAGTGATATCAGCATAATACCTGAAGTACCGAAGTCGAGCCGGTGAGTCAGCCTAGCGTTTGGGAAGTCTTTAACGAGCCGGTAATGAACTGAGTCAATATTGAGTGGGTTCTTTCCTGACAAACTTAGCAATTTACTTGGCTTGTTAATGAGTAATAAATGCTCATCTTGATAAAGAATCTTGATATGTTCGTGGCAAGGCGGGGCGATAAAATCATCAGGTTTATGTTGCATTGTCTTAGTATGACGTAAAAAACTGTGATGTATAGATGAATTGAAACAGAAAAGTGTTTAGTTAAAATTTGTCGATTCAGAAAGTGATAATTCAACCGATATTTTTACGGTTGGGCTAAATCGCAGACAAGAAAAAACCCGAACATCTTGCGATGATCGGGTTCTTCGAATAATGGTGCCCGGTCTCGGAATCGAACCAAGGACACGAGGATTTTCAATCCTCTGCTCTACCGACTGAGCTAACCGGGCATATCAATTATTTAAAGTGCTTGATCTTGCACTGGTACAACTTGTTGCGTCTCGGTATGTCTGCAACGGGGGCGTATTAAACCTGTTTCGTTTCGATGAGTCAAGAGCTAAAACTAAAAAAAAATCACAAACGTAAATTTTGATTATTTTGTAGGCGTAACATAGCCCTCTATGCTTTCAATGTCTTCATTATTAAAGAATTTATGCATCTGTTCTTTCAAGAACTTTCGGTCTTCGGCGCTCATCATATTGAGCTGTCGTTCGTTAATCAGCATGGTTTGTTTATTTTGCCATTCTTTCCAGGCTTGTTCAGAGATGTTGTTAAAAATATCTTGGCCCGCTTCTCCTGGCATTGTCGGGGTATCCAGGCCTTTCAGTTCTTTTTGATACTTTCTGCAAAAAACAGTGCGACTCATGTTTCGATCTCGTGTGGTAAGTAAATAGCATGTGATGGGTCAATCTTAGTCATTTAATCTGAATAAATCATCACAATTTAGCTTTTCAAGGTAGGAAGATATTGGTGCCGGCAGGCCTAATTTAGAAAGCTGATGTTCTTGGATCCACTTTAGCCTATCTGATGAGCGTACTTCTGGTAGTGACGCTTTTAGCTTTAATTTAACCGGCTGTATCTCTAGTTTGTAATGAGAAAAGGTATGGTGAATGCTTTGGTGTCTTTCTAGTAGTTCTGTTTCTATGCCAAAGTTCTCGGTGCAGTATTGAATCAAGTCTGGTGGCGTGAGTGAGGGTGGTGCCTCTGGCAAGCTATATAAACCACCCCATATTCCGCTTGGCGGCCTTTTCTCAAGTAGGACTCCCTTATCAGACTCAATTAGCAGTGCCCAGGTTTTCTTTTGAGGGATCTTTTTTTTGGGTTTTGAAACCGGTAGGGCATGTTGTAGGTCTGCTTTGTTTGCCTGGCAATCTTCCTGCATTGGACAAATTGTGCACTTAGGTTTGCTGCGTGTGCAGAGTGTTGCGCCAAGATCCATGATGGCTTGTGTATAGTCATCAACACGATCTTGCGGTGTGTGTTCATCTGCGAGTAGCCATAGCTTTTGTTCGGTTTTTCTTTCGCCAGACCAGGTTTTGATGGCGTGATAACGACATAAAACCCGTTTTACGTTGCCATCAAGAATCGGGGCATATTGTTTGTGAGCAATGCTACGAATAGCGCCAGCAGTTGAACGACCAATGCCTGGCAGGGCACTTAAGCCGTCAACATCTTCGGGAAAGACGCCATCCAGGTCATAAGATATTTGTTTTGCTGCTTTGTGTAGATTACGCGCACGGGCGTAATAGCCTAAACCGGCCCAATGTTCGAGCACGCTGTCTTCGTCAGCATCTGCCAAACTTTTAACATCAGGAAAGCTTGCCATAAAGCGTTTGAAGTAGTCGATAACTGTGCTGACCTGGGTTTGCTGGAGCATAATTTCAGATACCCAAACCCTGTAGGGTGTTTTGTCTATTTGCCAGGGTAAGTTTTTGCGACCGTGTTGGTCGAACCAATTTAGTAGGCGATTTGCAAAGATTGATGAGCTTTTATCTGTGGACATTAAAATAGTTTCTTGAGTAGGTTCTTGGCAGCATCTTTGATTTCATCTTTGTCGCCAAGGTGTTTGTTTAAGGCTCTATCCAGTTCTTTATCTAATTTACGCTTTGCTTCTTTAGCAGCTACTTGCTTGGTCGCATCGAGTAAACGTTTGCTGTCCAGTTTACATAGCTCAGCTGGAGGCGTATCAAATTTTCCTTTGCATCTTACAGGAACAGGAATGTCTTTGAACTTTTCATTAACCCTGCAGGCATGCTCATTAGAGTCGCCAATGACGCGTAAGCCGGTTTTTATGTCTAGCGATGTTGCGCTCAGGTTGATAGGGCCTTCGGCGCTCATCGCCAATCCGGAGCTTGTTAGCTCGAAATTGTTCGTGAGAATCTCATCTTTCAAACTGGCGCTGCCTTTAAGCAGATCAAAAGGTGTGGCTTTTGGCCAGTTGTTAGTATCGATAGAATCTTTATTTATTAGGGCCAATCCTTTGCAGCTTAGTGCCTTGAAGTTTATGCCTTGAACTTCACCGTCGAGTACTTCAAATTCGGATTGAGCCAAGGCATTGCTTTGAACTTCGCTTAAGGTGTTACCACGACTTGTCAGCGCAGCACTAAAATTGAGAGTGCCACTGAGGCTAGCGCTGTCCTCGGCATTTTGAATTTCCAGCGCTTGAATCAGAGTGCCTAAGTTAAGGTTTGATATCTTTGTATCGGCTTGCCAAGTAGGTTTGTTGCTACGCGCATCTATTTTTGCGCTCGTGTTTAGTATGCCTTCATGAGACTTCGCAGACAGGTTTGTTACGCTGACGATTCCGTTCTTTGCGGCTAATTCGACATTAAGATTTTCGATCAGGACTTTGTTTGCAATTAAGCTTTGTTGTTTTAAAGATATGTCTAGATCGAGCTGTCTCAGTGTTTCTAGTGGCAGAAGCTCTGAGTTGGTTTGGTTGTTCGTTGGTGCTTCATCGTTGGCGCTTGCTTGGGTGTTGTTATTTTCCTCTTCGGCGGGTAAATAATTATCGATATTAACTGAGTCACCGACAAGGCTAAGTGCAAACGCTTGATTACTGCTATTGAATGTAAGGTCTCCTTGCCATGAACTCTTATCTACTTGTGTGTTGATTTGTTGAAAGTATAGAGCCTGGTCTTTAAATTCGAGCTTACTCGAAAGGCTAAATGCGTTTAGCGCTTCAGGTGAAGATAAGGTGGGTAATGCAATTCCAAATCTCTCGGCTAGAATCTTGGGGTTGAACTTGTTGACTTGGACTTGCCCTTGAAGGTGAGGTGATTCTAAGTAGTTTGTAAGGCTTAACTGACTATCAAGCTTGAGTTCCTCGAGTATGAGGAAAAGCTCCTCAACCACTATTTCTTCTTTACTGGTGTTCACAGTGAATTTGCTGTCGAGACTTGCATTAATTACTTCGAACTGAGAGAAGGCGCCATTCGCTTCAAAATTACTCTTGAGTTCTTTTACCGTAATTTTTGAAAAGTCAGGTGAAAACTCGATAAGGCCAATAATATTAGAATTGAGTGTTAGTTTTTCTATGGTGTCTTCGAAGGTGAAGTCTATGTCGAAGGGTACATCTTTGTTTGGTGCTATGT
>NZ_LWGJ01001219.1:0-11694 GCF_001635845.1 Oleiphilus sp. HI0132
TTTGATATGCTTGGCTCAGTTGCCGATCAGCAACCTTTAAAAGACTTAGATACAATACACAAAAACAAGCTTAGTGACGCGGAATTACACTCTCTAGACTCCGTGAATGTAATGCATACAAGGTCTAAAGAGCCACTTGAAGGCAGAGTAGGATCCAAGTTAAAGCCTAAGGTTATTGCAAAAGCAAATTTTGCAAAAGTGAAGCCGGCTAAGCCTCAATTTGCTGAGCCTGAAAGATCAAAAATTTCACCTCTGATTATACCTGCTGCATTTCCAAAGCTTGCGCCGGTTAAAACCAAGCCGAGTGTTAAAGAGTTATCTGAGCAGAACCTTAAAGTAAAGCAAAAGCTTGAAGTTAAGACCGAGCAAAAGACTGAACAAAAGCTTCAGACTAAGCTAGATAGAAAGACGGCCTTAGCGATTCTGGAGAAGAAAAAGTCAAAGTTGAGCGCGGCTCAGCTTTCCCGCTTGGAAGCGAAGCTTGGTCTTAAAGCCGAGCCCGAGCTTAAAACAAAGGTTAAGCAAGAAGTACTTGTTGAAACTGTCGACAAGCCAAAGGTATCCGTTTCTGCACCTGCACCCCTGAGTGATACCAAGGTAGACGCTAAAGTTCAGGCTAGGGAGGCTGTGACTACTGAAGTTTCTGAAATTGAAAAGATACATGAAAAAAGAACAGCTTTGGTTACGCCTGGTGAGCCTGGACAAGTTGGGCCGCCTTCATGGGCTCAAGATCGCTTCGAGTGTTTGATCTTTTCTGTAGCGGGTTTAAAGCTTGCGGTGCCTTTAGTTTCTCTCGGTGCAATCTATAAAATTGAAAAGGAGCTCACGCCAATTGTCGGCCGGGCAGATTATTTTATGGGCTTGTATAGACATTTGGATAGAAATGTCAGAGTAGTCGATACAGCTCAATGGGTCATGCCGGACCGTTGGAGCGAGGATGCTCGGGCCGGATATCAGTTCATTATTAGACTGGGTGGAAATAATTGGGGCTTAGCTTGCGACTCAGTTCACGAATCCATTCAGCTTGAACCTGATATGGTTAAATGGCGCAGTGAGCGTACGAGTCGAGCGTGGTTATCTGGTACGGTGATAGGGCATATGTGTGCTTTACTCGACGCAGACGTAATGAGCTTGATGCTAGAAGAGAAAGCTTCTGGCAATGGAAGCTCAATTTCTTGATAATTGTGTCACTATTTTCTGGCATAGATTGTGCGATGCTCTATATTTAGAAGATGATCTGTTAAGTTTTTGACGTGAGAGAGTAAAGCTTTGAAAACTTGGCGCGAATTATTGTCTTTTAGGAAATAGGTAAGGGGTCAACTAATGACATCAAACACTGGGCACAGTAGCCATGCTGCTGAAGATCCGATTCTGCAAAACGTCACTTTTCGCTTAGCAGACGAGACGTATGGTATTAACGTAATGCAGATTCAGGAAGTATTACGTTATACTGAAATTGCCCCCGTGCCAGGCGCACCTAACTATGTGTTGGGTATTATCAATCTGCGCGGTAATGTAGTAACGGTTATCGATACACGGGCTCGATTTGGTTTACCTAGTGCCGATGTAACTGACCATTCTCGTATCGTTGTTCTTGAAATTGATGGGCAGGTTATTGGTATTCTGGTCGACTCGGTTGCAGAGGTTGTTTATATTAAACACTCTGAAATGGAAACTGCGCCGAATGTCGGCAACGAAGAAAGTGCAAGATTTATACAGGGCGTTTGTAATAAGAACGGCGAACTGATTATCTTGGTTGAATTTGAGAAGATGCTATCTGAAGAAGAATGGTCTGAAATGGGCTCGTTCTAAACTCGATAGCCAATTTGTTTTTGGCCCTCAATGCTAATTGAGGGCTATGAGGAGTAGGCATGTCAATTTCTGTAGAGTTTGTTCCATTGGTTTCAGCGATACTCGTATGTTTGCTTGCGGTGTACGCTTTGGTAATCAAGCGTAGCATTACCTTATCAGAAAGGAGCACTGCTGATCTGGTCGATGAGCTATCAAAAGAAGTTCAGGGAATTAGCCATGGCTCAATGGGTGTTGGGCGTAAGGTTATTGCTCTGGAAAAGCGTGTCGAAGAGCTTGAAGCCATAATAGACGAAATGCAGAAAAATGACCCGACTAAAGTTTCTTACTCCGAAGCGTCACGTTTGGTGGAGTTGGGAGCGGGGATCGATGACCTAATGAATAGTTGTGGCATCTCTCGTCCAGAAGCAGAGCTTGTTAGTGCTCTCACCGAAAGTAAGCAAGATACTATTCCTACCCTTACTCCCACTAAGTAGCTTTAAGCCAGCCAATACTTAAATCAGTGTTCACATCGAGAGCATAGCTTGGGTGTGAACTAGTTATACATCATCAAATGCTTAAGCAACTGCAGAATATTCATTCATAGCTCTTATCGGCTGCACTACTTTACTCTTTTCTTTGTATAGTGAATGTTCAATATAGGCGTCAATTTCACACTCAGCTTCGGCATCTAAGGCGCCAAAGCGTAACTCAAGTTGAAAGGTATCTTTAGATAAGCGTCTAATACAGATTACATCTGCATTAATTTGAAGAAAGCTTTCTAATTTAAATGCGACTTCAACTTTAACCGGACACTTAGGTGATACCGAAGGTGTATTGGGTAGTAAGCGATGCAAGGTTTCTTGGTCACAGTTTAGGCATATGCCGTCACGAGAAATGGTTTTAATCGTTGCTCTCTCATGTACCCCTTGGCCTGATAAAACAGATGCTTCACTTGTTTTATAGCTTTGTGCATCGAGTGCAATCGGTGTGTGATAGATGAGTTGTCTTTTCATAATCTGTCTCAATAAGTCCTGCTAATTCATTGCTACTATTAAACTTATCTTTTACAAGAAAATTAACAAGGTGATCTTTGTATCACTTTGAAAGCTTATGCAACCATGTGAACCAAGTCCGCAATAAAATGCCTTTACTTCACAAAAATAAGGGGTAAATTAGTCTTCAAATTGAAAATCGGGTCAACATCTTGAAAATAATTCACTCCTCCGACTGGCATCTTGGTCAGTATTTCATGGGTAAAAGTCGCCAAAAAGAACATCAGGGTTTCCTTAATTGGCTGGTTGAGCAGGTTCTTGAGCATGAGGTTGACGCCGTTATTGTTGCCGGCGATATATTTGATACCGGGGCTCCACCTAGCTATGCTCGCGAACTTTATCACAAGTTTGTGATTGACTTTAGTGAAGCGACAAACAAGGCTGTGCCTCTCGTTATTGTTGCCGGAAATCATGATTCTGTCGCCATGCTTGAAGAAACCTCTGACTTGCTTGCACACTTCAACACGCATGTAATTTCTTCTGCAAACGAGAATACCTACGAGCAACAGCTATTGCCCGTGACAGGCGCTGCTGGAGAAATAAAGGGAATTATATGTGCCGTTCCATTTCTAAGAGCTAGAGACCTGGTTGGTAGTCACTCCGGTTCGACAGGGAAAGAAAAGCAACGAGATGTACAAGATGCGATAAAGCAGCACTATCAGGTGCTTTATAGTAAGGCACTGGGTTTAAGAGATGTTAATGATTCAAAGATCCCGATTATTATGACAGGGCACTTAACAGTCGTCGGCGCGCGCACAAGTGAATCGGTTAGGGATATTTATATCGGCACCTTGGAGGCGTTTTCAGCATCATCATTTCCCTCGGCAGATTACATTGCCCTGGGACATATCCATAAACAGCAGCAAATTAAGGGCAATGGCAATATCTACTATAGTGGTTCGCCAATTCCGCTTAGCTTTGACGAGCTAAACCAGAAAAAGTCAGTGCAAGTGGTAGAGTTTGATGAGGCTGGTGTGACGGTGGATGCCATAGATGTACCGGTTTTTCAGCAGCTGTACAAAATAAAAGGAAACCTCGAGGAGATTAGCACTAAACTTTCAGAGTTGAAGGGCGGTCGTGATGGCAGTGCTTATTGTTCAGAAAGCAATGGTGACCTTAGTGAGACTATTTGGCTTGAGGTAGAAGTTGAAGAACAGGATTATCTTGAAGACCTTCAGAAACGCATCGAAGAGTTAGTGGTCGATAGCAATATCGAAGTGCTTTGTTTGAAGCGCAGCAGAAATCGAAAAGGGTTAAGCCTGGTCGCCGAAAGTAGCGAACGTTTACAGGAGCTTAAAGCAAGCGAAGTCTTTGAAAAACGGCTGTCATTAGAGCCAGATGGAATCGATGATGCACTAAAAAGCCGTCTGCAACAGATGTTTAAAGAGGCGCTGCTACAAGCTGAGCAAGGAGACAAGCTCTAGAGCTGCAGTTATGAAAATACTAAGTATTCGCCTTAAGAACATCAACTCTCTACGAGGGGAGTGGTTTATTGACTTCACTCAGGAGCCTTTCGCAAGCAACGGTTTATTTGCAATCACTGGGCCTACTGGTGCCGGAAAATCTACGCTGTTAGATGCAATTTGCCTTGCCTTATACCACCAAACACCGCGTTTAAATGAACCATCACCTGCTGAGAAGGTAATGACTCGTCATTGTCACGAATGCATGTGTGAGGTGGAGTTCAGTGTTAAGGGTGACCAGGTTTTTCGCGCATTTTGGGAAGTAAGAAGGGCGCGAAGCAAAGCTGATGGAAAATTACAAAGCCCCAAAGTTGAGCTAGCACTACTCGGGGCCGGTGAGGAGGGGCGCGATAAAATTATTGCTGATAAGCTCCGCGACAAACTAGAACATATCGCCGAAATAACGGGCTTGGATTTTTCACGTTTTACAAAATCCATGCTTCTGGCTCAAGGTGGCTTTGCAGCCTTCCTCAATGCAAATTCGGGAGACCGGGCAGAACTTCTTGAAGAGTTAACGGGAACGGACATATACGGCAGAGTTTCTAGCGAGGTGTTTGAACGCTTTCGACAAGAAAAAGAGCGACACACGCTACTGACGGCCAAGTTGGAAGGTCTAGAGCAGACTAGTCCCGAGGAGCTTGAATTACTGTATGCTGAAGAACAGGCCCTCGAAGAAAAGCGTAAGACTGCTTTGCTTAAAAGAGGCGATATTCAGGCACAGGTTTCTCATATTGAAAAGCTTGAAAAATTGCAGGCGAGTAATAAGCAGTGTCGTTCAGCGCTCGATGCGCATGTTCAATATTGCGACAGTTTAGCACCCGAGTTTGCAAGGCTTGAAAGAGCCCTACCAGCGAGAGTGCTCTCACCATATTATGAACAATATCAGCGCGCTCAAGCTCAACAAAACCAATATGATAAAAACTTCCAGGAAATCAATGCCTCTTGTAGCTTAAAGCAAGAGGAATTCCACCTATTAGAAGGTAATTGTCAGCTTGCTAAAAATGAATACCAGGATGCTCAGAATACCCATGTAAGACTAGAAAACTTTCTAGTTGAGCAGCTGGTTCCTTTAGATCAAGGTATTACTTCCCAGCAGAAAAGCATATCAACCGCCGATGCCGAATTAGTTGAAATAGACGCCAGAAAAACTCAAACGCTAAAACAGCTGCAAGACTGTGCCAAGCAGATTAAAAATAGCCACGACATAACTAAGTCCGTGGGCGAGTGGCTGGAAAAGCATGAGTGGCTTAGAGGTGCGCAAACCCAGCTTGACGGGATTGCCACGCTATTCCAACAGTATAACCGGGTAAAAGAGCAAACGGTGTCTCTGGCAAAGCTGCTTGAAAGCGACAATGCAGTTAAGTTGGCGAAGGAAAAAGGCCTAAGAGAATTAAATTCGCAACTTGTTATCCGAGAGCAAGAGCATAAAAAACTCCTTAGTCGATCTTCGAGTGCAAAAACAGCACTAGATCGCTTTCTAGAAGAGCTTAATAAGCAGTTGAGTTTGGAAACGTTAGAGAATCTTATTCAACAGAATTCCCTTAGAAAGAATGCGGTAGCCGAGTGCAAGAGAATATTTGAGCAAGCGCAGGATCAAAAGCTTAGTTGTCGACAAATCCTGTCGTCTATCGAAAAACAAGATGCTTCGATAGCAAGCCTTGAGGCTGAGCTTGTTAGCCTTCGAACAGCCTATCAGCAAGCTAATAAGTATTTCTTGTCATTAAAAGAAAGAGTCTTGCTCGAAAACCGTATTGTCAGCTTAAGTGAGCACCGAGCACAATTAAAAGAAGGCGAAGCTTGCCCTTTGTGTGGTTCCGTGGATCATCCAATGTTAGATGGATATGGCGAGCTTGAGTCTTCGTCAACGAATGATGAGCTTCTTGCTCAAGAAAAAGTTGCTGAAGCGTTAAAAGAGCAGGGACTTGCCAAGAAGGAAGCCTTAATTCGTCAAGGTGCGGAACTTGAAGGGTTAAGAATAAGAGCAGAGGAGTCACTGAAAAAAGAGGCGGAAACCGAGCAGGTTTGGGCAACTTATGCTGCTCAAATTAATTGTAGTTTGCTTGTAGCAGATGAAGGTGTCCCTCAATTTTTAGAAGAAGTCTTAAGTGATATTGAAAATATAGACAATCAATATGAAAAATTATCGAACCTCCGTCGCGCACTAGAGGCCTGCCAGGAAGAAGAGAAAGTAGAACAGAATTTATTAGACGCTCTAATAAGAGATAAAGAGATACAAGAAACTGAGCATCGCTATATCAGCCAGCAGTGCCAAGATAAACAAGATCAAATCAATAGCTTATGCAGTAGTGAGCAGGAGCTAGATCAATCTTTACAAGAAAATCTGGCTAAGCTTAGTGGCCATGATGTCGTGATAAGCCCGGACTTAAGTGCTTTAGGCGAGTGGTTGGAGACAACCCGAAAGGAGTGTTCGCTGTATGACGACAAGGCAAAGCTACTTCAGACAGAGCTTGGATTAATTAGCGATATCGAAAAGCAACATGACCAATACAAAGCCGTATTGAGCGAGCTTAATTCCCAGTTTGCCGAGGCGAAACAGAAACAGCAGTCGTTCATGGAGCAGCTTGCTGTACAGAAGGCAGAGCGCAAACGTCTGTTCGGCGATAAAGATGTAAGTGCCGAGCGTGAGAAGTCGGCTCAAAATTGTGAAAAAAGGCTTCTGTCCTATCAGGGCTTGCAGGGGTCAATAGCTGAGATCGAGAGAAACTTATCGGCACTTCAGGGAAAGCAGCAGCAGCTCGAGCAGCAGAAGTTTGAACACAAAGATCAGTTGGATCGTCTTGCTCATGACTGGCAGCAGAGACTCGAGAATAGCGTGTTCGAAGACCTGCCCAGCTTTCAGCAGGCTCATCTTGATGACGTAGAGATCGAGAATTTGGTGTCTTTAAAAGAAGAAACACAAAAAACTAAAGCAACATTGGAGGCAGAGCTAAAAACTGCCCAGAGCCAGTTAAAAGAGTTACAAGCTAAAGATCTTCCTAATTTGTCACTCGAAGAGCTCAAAGCGCTACTTGATGGCCTGGAGAGTGAAGTAGAAGCTTGTAGTCAGAGGCAGGGTGAACTAACGCAGATACTTAAGACCAACGCAGAACAGAAACAAAAGCATGAAAACCTGATGCGAGAAATTGAAGCCCAGCGACAGTGCTACGATGATTGGAGTCACCTTAATAGTTTGATAGGCTCCAAAGATGGTAAACGTTTCAGAGTCTTTGCACAGGGCCTGACCTTAGATTATTTAATACAACTCGCAAACCAAAGGCTTGAGGGGCTACATGCCCGTTATTATCTGGTTAGAAGTGATATTCAAGGGCTGGAATTGCAGGTAGTCGATAAATGGCAAGCAGATTCGCATAGAGATACACGAACTCTATCTGGCGGTGAAAGCTTTTTGGTCAGCTTGGCGCTGGCCCTGGCTTTGTCTGACCTGGTTAGCTATAAAACTCAAATTGACAGTTTATTTCTCGATGAAGGTTTCGGTACGCTAGACCGTGCGACATTGGATATCGCACTAGATTCACTGGATCAGCTCAACTCTCAGGGTAAAATGATTGGCGTGATTAGTCATATAGATGCCTTGAAAGAGCGTATACCTGTTCAGATTGATATTAAAAAAATGAGCGGGCTTGGGTACAGCCGTTTGGATAAGGCTTATGAGATTAAAGGGCAAGCTGATTAAGGTAGGCAGCGGCCAAAGTGCTTTACTGAAACGTAAGCACCTTGGCTTGTTTTGGATTCCGCATTAGCGAGGGGTGAAACCCTCTGCCTAAGAGAAACGTTTTAAAACTCAGCGCTATGATAAACGTTTTGCACGTCATCCAGGTCGTTAAGCATATCTAAAAATGTTTCGAAGGTAGCAATATCGTCACCTGAAATTTCAGTCGTTGTTTGTGGAACAAACTGGATTTCATCAACTTTAAAGTCTACTTCCTTTTCACCGTTCTTGTTCTCTGTACCGAATGCTTCGTTAAGCGCTTGCTTTGCCTTGAAATAATCAGTGTTAGGTGCAAATATCGTGATTTCGCCGTTTTCACACTCGATATCACTGACATCAACATCGGCTTCCATTAAGGCTTCAAGCGCGGTGTCTTCATCTTCAGACTTGAATACGAAAATAGCACTGTGATCAAACATGTGACCAACGCTACCTTGGGCACCAATTTTACTCTTGGTTTTGGTAAAACACTGGCGCACATCACCGAAGGTACGGTTAGGGTTGTCCGTTAGGCAGTCAACAATTACCATGCAGTTTCCGGGGCCAAAACCTTCATAGCGAGCTGTCGCAAAGTCTTCGCCAGCACCACCTTTTGCCTTTTCAATCGCTTTTTCGATAACATGACCAGGAACCTGATCTTTCTTGGCGCGGTCAATCATTGACCTAAGTGAAAGGTTACCGTCCGGGTCGATACCACCAGACTTTGCGCACATATAAATCTCGCGGCCATACTTGCTGTATACCTTGGTTTTGGCGTCGGCGGTTTTTGCCATTGATTCTTTACGGTTTTGGTAAGCTCTACCCATTTTTTAAGGTCCCAAACTATTTTTAGAAATCGGAATACTGTTTTCAGAAACAGAATACTACCGTGATGTAAAAGGTTTAAAAAGTGTCACGCACAAAAAAAGCCGCAGAAGCGGCTTTTTTAGCTTAATCATGTTAAGCAGACCTTACTAACCGATGCTGAAAAGCTCGCCTAGCTTAGTTGCTAGCATCATGTCGCCTTCAGCACGTAGCTGACCAGCCATGAACGCTTGCATACCGTCAGTTTCGCCACTAACGATGCCTTTAAGAGTTTCAGTGTTCATGATCAAAGTAACTGAAGGATCATCGTGCTCACCAGCTGCTAGTTCGCATGTACCGTCAGCGATAGTTAGGCTGTAGTTGTCATCGTCTTCGATGTTGAATTGGAATACCAAGTCGATGCCGCTAGCTGCGTCAGCGTTGAAGTTTTCTTTTAGTGTCTCGAAAGTAGAAGCTACAGACATGAGAATACCCTTTTTATGTATCAATTATCGCTAAGCTACACGTGTATATGCATGAGGTTGAAGCTCAATAGTGCAAGGTAGCTAGCCTGAGTGTGAAGCGTATTGATTTTCACGGATGTCAAGATTAGTTACTCGAAAAACGCTTGTCAACTAATAAATCGAACGCTTGTTTGAATTATGGTGTGAAGGTGTAAATTAGTAGCCAACAATATCTGAACGAAACCCTTGTATTTGGCAATAATGGCCCAACAATGCAATGGTCATAATGTTTTCGTTATTTGTATATATCAAACCTGAGGATAAGCGCGTGGAATTTTTGACTGAGTACGGTGTCTTCTTGGCGCAGACAATTACAGTTGTTGCTGCCATTTTAATAGTGATGGCTGCAGCAAGCAGTGCAGCTCTAAAAAACAAGAAGCCTGAAAGCAAGGAAATGCTGATTGAAAAATTGAATGAAAAGTACGAGGAAATCAAAGATACGCTTGAAGAGTCGATGCTGAGTAAAGAAGCATTAAAAGACAAGAAAAAGCAGCTCAAGAAGCAAGAAAAGGAAAGTAAGGGGAAGTCAGACACTGAAGATAAAAAGAAGGTGTTTGTTCTAAGCTTCGAGGGTGATATTAAAGCTAGCGCTGTTGAGGGCTTCAGAGAAGCCGTTTCTGCGGCACTGTTGGTTGCACGTCCGGGTACCGATGAAATCGTGGTCAAGCTTGAAAGTCCTGGCGGTATGGTTCATTCCTATGGTTTGGCCTCTGCACAGCTAGATCGAATTAAGCAGAAGGGTATCAAACTGACAGCTTGCGTAGACAAGGTCGCTGCGAGTGGTGGTTACATGATGGCGTGCGTTGCAGATCAGATTATTGCTTCACCTTTCGCTATAATGGGTTCGATTGGTGTGGTGGCTCAGGTGCCTAACTTCAACAAGGTACTGAAGAAAAATGATATCGACTATGAGATCCTGACTGCTGGCAAGTACAAAAGAACCTTAACAATGTTTGGTGAAAATACTGACGAAGGAAGAGAGAAGTTTAAGTCGGACTTGGAGGATACTCACCAGTTATTTAAGTCCTACGTTTCAGAACGTCGTCCATCGGTTGATATTGAATCAGTTGCCAATGGTGATATCTGGTTTGGTTCTAAAGCCAAGGAAGTATCTTTAGTTGATGACTTGAAAACATCAGATGAATATATTTTAGAAGCCTGTCAGGACTCAGAGGTCTATTCCTTGGAATTCAAAGCAAAGAAAAGTTTGATGGATAAACTAGGCATGTCGGTAAGCTCAGGTATTGAACAGTCTGTTACCAAACTGCTTTCCGAGCTGAATATCTCTCGTGGTATGAAGTAATTAATTAAGTCGTTGATGGGGCGGGGTTGCGACTCTGGCCCCATTTTTATTTTGTGAATGTTTAAACAGGGGCCGCAATTTACCTGTAATTTCAAAGTGCGCAAGTTTGGTGCTCATTGAAGCTCTGTGTATCCATTATTTAGCCAGCTTATGGCACCCACTCAATGAGGCGAACAAAAGCTTCAATTATTTATCGTGAAACAAAGAACTTTAGAGCTATTCAGATATTGCTAGGGCACTTTAAAATTGACAGCACTATAAGGTATCTTGGGGTTGAAGTAGATGATGCGCTTGATCTTGCCGAACGAATTCAGGTGTAGAATTTCGTCAAAAGGCGGTTATTTACAATTTAAGTAACTTCCTTTTTATGCAATTTTTTAAAAGCCGGCATTAAGGGCTCATCAAAATAAGTAAATTAATTTTGGCTTTTAAATAAGACCTCGACTTTCAGTAATCGCTTATTAACTCTAGAGAGTTCCTATAACCAGCAATCAATATCCTGACCTCCTAAAATAGCCATTATTTCAACGACCGCACCATTAACACGGTAGTAAATATTATCGGAGCAATAAGAGCAGCGCCTATAACCTGGGCGAATATGGTCAACTGATTGGAAGAGATATGGGTTGATAGAAATTTTCTCGAACATATCGAAAAAACCATGGTAATAGGTATCTGCCTGAGCTTCTCCAAACTCGCTATATTCGTAAGCGTATATCCGCTTTAGGTCTTCTTTAGTATTCGAAGATATCTTAAATTCAAACATGCCTTACTTCAGTTCTGACTTGAATTCAGCCAGCATCTCAGATGCCATTTGATTTACAAAACCACTGGATTCTGCATCTTCAAGCTTTCTATTAATTGCTTCAGCCCTTCTCGCGCTGCGGATAAGATCGTTTATCAATTCACTTTTATTAGAGTAATCTTGAACATTATCTACATGATTTCGCAACCAAGAATCATTTTGCTCTGTTAACGTAATACTTTGTCTCGGCATTTTACACCTCCCTCGATACAAACCTGGTGTAATTATACACCAGGTTTGTAG
>NZ_LWGJ01001220.1:0-4579 GCF_001635845.1 Oleiphilus sp. HI0132
TCAGAATAGCCATGCAAGGAAATTGAAAATGCAACTGGCGGCTATCGATACTGCTCATGTAATCGAGGATGTTGATTTACCAGGTTATCAATTGCACCCATTAAAAGGTGACCGTGAAGGTATTTGGTCTATTTCGGTTAATGGTAACTGGCGAGTAACTTTCGAATTCAAAGATGGCAATGCATTCATATTAAATTACGAGGACTATCACTAATGAGCATGTATAACCCTCCTCATCCCGGTGAGTTCATTAAAGAAACATACCTTGAGCCGTTCGGTTATAGCTGCCGCTTTTTAGCCAAACAGCTAGATGTCGCATCATCGACACTTAACCGTATTTTAAAGGGGCAAAGTGGTGTAACACCTGAAATGGCATTAAGGCTATCCAAAGCTGTAGGTCGTAGTCCTGAAAGCTGGCTGGCAATGCAAGACAACTATGACCTTTGGCAGGCCAAACAAAATATCAATTTAGGTAACGTTCACTCAGTTTCTTTTGAGGCTGCGTGATTAAATATAACAAAGCAATCTTGCGGAACTCCGTGAGCTGTCACCCTGTTTGCAAAAACACGCAAACAAGCCGCCATCTAACTCCGTCGCGCAAATTGCGGCGCTATATGTTGCATGAATACCGTGTATTCGTTAATATGCCTAAATGATTATTTCCTTTGGCAATAAAACTA
Source organism: Oleiphilus sp. HI0132 (assembly GCF_001635845.1). NCBI lineage: Bacteria > Pseudomonadati > Pseudomonadota > Gammaproteobacteria > Oceanospirillales > Oleiphilaceae > Oleiphilus > Oleiphilus sp. HI0132. Next base: position 681 of record NZ_LWGJ01001220.1, read on the forward strand.
CATCAGATCTGTTTAATGGTGTTTCTAGTCGTTGGGCACGAAAGCTGCCCAATCAGATACATGAGTTAGTTTTATATAAGCTTGATGTTATTAATGCTGCTCAGAACCTAGATGACCTTAAGTCGCCTCCCGGAAATAGGCTTGAGCTACTTAAAGGTGACCTAGACGGTTTCCATAGTATTCGTATTAATTCTCAGTGGCGTATTGTATTTCGCTGGGATTCTAACGCTGCTCATGATGTCCAAATAGTGGATTACCACTAAATATGAGGTAAATTATGATTCCTTCAAATCGCATAGCAACACACCCAGGAGTTATTCTTCTCAAAGAGTTTCTAGAGCCTCTTGAGGTAACTCAAAAAGCATTGGCATTACATCTAGGCGTTCCTATACAGCGCATAAATGAAATAGTGCGTGGTAAGCGTGGGGTAACCCCTGAAACTGCATGGCTATTATCAGAGTCTTTTAATACGTCACCTGAGTTTTGGCTTAATTTGCAGTCAGTTCATGACTTATCAGCAAAACGGCCAGAAAATCATATTCAGCCCCTACAAGCAGTAGGCATATAACCAAGTAATCTTGCGGAACTTCGTGGGCTGTCACCTTGTTTGCAAAAACACGCAAACAAGCCGCCATTCCACTCCGTCGCGCAAATTGCGGCGTTATATGCGCAAAAGTACCAAACACTTGTACGCGGTTTTCTTAGTTTTGTGCAAAGATGGCCTTCTTATAAAGTCAGGTTATCATCAAGGTTCAGTGTTCTAAAAATTAGTTTTTTGCTCAGCGTAATCGGGTCACTTTGATGGGTGGTTTCGTTGACAGTTCAGGTAAGAATTTAGGGTTTATCGTGGTCAAAATCAGATAAACAAAATAAAAATTATTGTATGGTTTATTGCGTCGTTTCTGAGTTCTTAACAATAAATTAAGAGCATAAGGTCAAAAGACTAAAAGCAAAAATCATATAACCAGGCCATCTTTCGGATCTTCGTTTTCTGTCACCGTTTATGCAAAGAAACGCATAAACGTCGCCATAAAACTCATCCCGCAAATGGCGGCGTTATATTCTTAAAGGAGAAAGGTGATTAATAAGTTTATTACAGTGCTAATTGCACTTTTTGTTGGTGGTTGTGCAACTCCACCAAGTAGATACAACCCTGATAATATTGGCATATTAGACTTAGCCTTCATTGATATGGAGAAGATTCCATTTATGAAGGTAAGGCACAGACCATCAGTGGTTTCAGTCGTAGATGAGAACGCAACAGAAGTTATCACTACAAACATGATGAAGTCTATGCATTTTAACGTGGGTTTGAAGGAAGGTAAGTATGTTGTAATGCTTAAATGCGATGATACCTATACTTATGGTTTTCCGGTTGTTCCAGTAGTTCTTGAAAAAGGTAAAAGATACCTCGCATATTGTCGCCGTATAGTTAAAGAAGGTGACTATATTGGTTTAGATGGTTTTATTCGTGAGAAATCTGAACCGCCTCCACCTTATCAGAAATGAATATAACCAGCGCCTCAAACGGACTCCGCAAAATGTGTCGCGCTTTTTGCTGTCGCAAAAAGGCACGCCAATTTCGCTCCTCCGTTTAGGCAAGCGTTAGGTGTAAATAGGGGTTACCAGATTGAACAAGTATCTCTAATTACTATTGGTTAGCCTCGTCAATAGCGGCCAAATTATTTTGGTTAGTTCTTCCAGTTATCTTCATTTCTATTAACTTGTTTATCCCGCTTCTAGCAGCATTAATTATTCTTGGTTGGTCGGCAATAATCATCACGGCATTTTTTAAGTGTCCGGAATGCGAACAAAGAGCTCTAGTTCATTCAGGTAAAGTGGTAAAATTGCTCACGAGCAAACGCAGCAAATTTAAAGTCTGGCTTGTCCCGAATGAATTCGCTTATAAGTATTTTTATTGCTGTAAGTGCGGTCATAAAATCGAGGCAAAAAGTGAATCAATCACCTAACCAGTTGCGCAATGATCGCCCCGGAAAAACACCCGGGGCTGGACTCGCTTTGCTGCGCGTCGCTCGCCCATTCGCAAGGCGTTATGTTTTTTGAGGGATTATGAACAAAGCTCTATTTGAAAAGTTACTTGGTGCGAGCATTATTCTAAATGCTCTTTATTGTCTTATATTTTCGCTCATCGATTCTTATCAATTGTTATCGCTCATAACTGGTGCCAGCGATAGAGAGATTAGTATTAGCCAAATGGCTACTATGTTGGCCATGCCTTACTTCCTTGCGTCGGTTATTTTTATAGTGTCGTTTTCTCTAGGCTGGTTGTTACTTCGTAATAAACAAATACATTTGGCAGTCGCTATTACAGCGGGTTTAGCTAACATATTTAATGGTTCAATAGGCTTCGGCTTGGCTGTGGTTTATTGTATTTATCGAGTTGCTACTTCTAGCAAAGAAGAACAACATAACCAGCGCCTCAAACGGACTCCGTAAAATATGTCACGCTTTTTGTGCCAAAAAGGCGCGCCAATTTTACTCCTCCGTTTAGGCGGGCGTTAGTGCTCTTAAGAAGCTAAGCGATTCTGTCGAACATCATCAGCAAGCCAAGATTTGATTAAGGACTGGTAAGGCATGTCTCTTCGATTAGCCTCAATTTTAATGCTTTCAAGCAAAGACTCAGGTAACCGCAAGGAAATTGTTTTCGTCGATGGTTTTAAGTTGGGCATTGTTACTTTTGCGGCCTTACTCCAGTCCAAGTAATCAGCGGAATCATTATCTTCCCAAAACTTTCGTTCTTCTGCCTCTGTTTTAAACTTTGGAGGCTGTTTATGCTTGTTCATAAAATTTCCTCTCTTTCTTGTGCATTGGTCGTGCAGAAATCACTCTAATCAAAGTGTTATCTTCACGCAGTGTAAAAGTAATATGTAGTTGCCGCCCATCATCGGTAATTCCAAGGGCATGGTATCTGGGCTCTTTATCACTGTGCTTTTTGTCCGGCAGCAGTAATAAAGGCTCATTAAAAAATAATTGTTCGGCCTCTAACTGGTTTACGCTGTGTTTATCAACGTTTTTTCTTTCGTTGCCAGCATCCCAATTAAAGCCTTTTATTTGTTTCCAATTAATCATTTATGTATATTACCATCATATACATAAAAATGGCACTAACAAGCGGCTCCACCGGACAAATTTTATTGTCACCTTTTTTGTACCAAAAAAGCCGCCAATAAAATTTGCTCGGTGAGCCGGGCGTTAGATGCCCCATGTGCTCACAGCCTCTCCAAAAGAACAAGACTGTTCATTTTTAAAGGGTTAGTTTAATCTTTCGAAAAATATATACATTGGAGAAAACTGTGAAAAACTGGTTATTCTTATCCGCTGCTATTATTTGTGAAGTAATTGCAACATCCAGTCTTAAGTCTAGTGAAGGTTTTACTAAAATCGCCCCATCGCTGCTTGTTATTATTGGCTATGGCGCTGCTTTCTATTTACTTTCACTTACTCTGAAATCAATCCCTGTTGGTATTGCATATGCAGTTTGGTCAGGGCTTGGCATAGTTTTAGTAACTCTAGTCGCATGGTTCATGCACGGGCAAAAACTTGACCTTTGGGGGTATGTTGGCATGGGTTTAATCGTTGGTGGCGTTGTTGTTCTCAACTTGCTTTCAAAAACCAGTGCACATTAGTCCAGTATGCATCTAACAAGTTGCACCAGTCGGAAAACCTCCGCTCCGCGGCTTTGTGCATTCGCTTCGCTCATTGTTGCACAAAGCCACTACACTACAGTTTCCGCTGTGCAAGGCGTTATGTTTCAGAACGAAGTTATGGCAACTTTTAAAGCACTGTTTAAATTTATATATTCGGCTCTAGCTGCTGCTGTGATTATTGGGCTTACAATATCAATACTCGATGACCCTGCAAAAAAAATAAATGAATAC
>NZ_LWGJ01001221.1:0-1176 GCF_001635845.1 Oleiphilus sp. HI0132
AGGACGCCACCTTTAACGATTTTGTATAGGTCAACGAACACCTCATTGCGAAGCAACTGGTCTACTTCGTATTCGCATACACCATAACGGCCCATCAATTTGCGGCAGGCTGCGATTTCATAATTGGCGTAATGGTATATATGCATCTTTGGGTCTTGCTGCCAACGCTGGTAAACCCATTGAATAAAATCTTGGAAGCACTGTTTTTCCTGTTCCGGATTGTGAGCCCAGAAGTCGTTAAATTGTCGATTTCCTTCCTCATCAAAATACGTGTTGCCCCAAAGGTACTCTAAGCCGCCTTCATCAAGTGGATAGCCTTCTATATCGAAGAACACATCAAGCGGTGAGTGCGGCGGGAGTAATGCTAAACCTGATTTTTCATTGGGTGCAGGCGTAATGATTTCGAATCGCGGAATGGCGCTGCCAGCACTTTGCTTTTGGATTTTTGCCTGAGCTTTCAGTTTCTCAAGAACTATCGTGTTAATGCCTGGCACATACTCGATGTCGTTCGTCGCTAGTTCTTGCATCGTATCGATGCCAGCTTGATTCAACTTCTTGATTTGGCCTTTGGTGATAGTCGCCACCTGAAATAAGTGGTCTTTTTCAATCAATAGAGATTCAGCGTAATTACTCCAATCGGCCCAATTTTTAGAATCGGCAGGATCTGGTCGATTGTCTGGCGAGTAGTTACTGTGATCGTGTAAGAATGATGCTTTCAGAGTTTGGTAATAATAAAAGTAGTCACTCGTTCTGAGTCGCTCATTTTCGCCATTGCCCAATGCTACCGTTATAAACTCTGGCAGGCACCCTTGTATAGCTTCGAGCATTTGCGCATAACAACACAGCTGGATCACAAAGGTCGGTTTTAACTTGTTGGCGAGTTTGGTGTCCCATACTTCGTAATGCCAATCACCGAGACCGCTCTTGTTTGTAGAAGGAGAGCTAGACTCGGCTTCATGGCTTACCTTAACCAGAAAGTCTGCATAGCCACCGAAAGGTGGTAGCTCTAATCGGGCTTGTACAATGACATCAGCGCCTTGGCGCATCGCTGCAAGCGTATTGGCGTGCTTTTCATCTGACGATTCACCTTCGATTTTAACTACATTGAGGCCTTGCTCAATAAAGGCTGCCTCCAACGCATCCTCATGCTCATAGCCCTTTTGTGCGAGGGAACTC
>NZ_LWGJ01001222.1:0-2016 GCF_001635845.1 Oleiphilus sp. HI0132
AAACTAACCCTTTTATCGGTATCAGGTTTGAAATTTTGTTATCTGATGACCTGGAGAAAGTGCTAAGAACACGCCTTTACTAAAGCGGACAGACACAAAAAAAGGCTAAGTTCATAAAAACTTAGCCCTAAATTGCTTGAAGATAAGCAAAACGAAAATGATGAAGAACTTGTAAATAGCTTTGGATAATAGCAGCCCGAAAAAACAGCGGAGGTACAACAAAACCCTCCGCTAACGGGGGATACTACTCAAATCCACGAAAATAATTCTAGGTTATAAGAGGCCGTAACAATATAGTTTTTGAGTAAGGTCTTGTAAGGGATTGTGTTGCTATTGTGAGGTGCTGTGATGTGATGTACTAGCCTGCTAGCGAGCCTATAGACGGCTCGGTCTACAGGCTTTGGCAGTCTACTTATATTGAATAAATAACGAAAACGGCAGGCGGAGGGTTTCACCCCTAGCATGATCAACCCCTTGCCGTGCTATCCCATTTTGGAGTATTAATCGGGCTATTTACAGTATGCTAGTGTTCGGCTCATTCTTCCAGCGAGAGATTACAATCGTGTCTGTTTCAATTGCCTGGCGCATTTGCTGTTGGCAGCCTTCTTCTATGTCACTTACGCGCGGCACTGAGGCACTATCATCAACTGTACAAATACATGATGCGATTTTGACTGACACATAACCGGAAGCTGTGCGGAAAGATTTTAGATTTATACCATCATGAATGCGGCGATAAGAACTGATAGAGCAATGATCTATGTTGCCAAAGTTAGCGATGATCGCGTATTGATGTTCTGCAACGCGGCAAAGAACATCTAAGGGGCGAATTAGGCTTCTTAAGCGGCGCGTTATACCTAGTGCGACTTCTTCACAGGTCATGTGGTTGTGCTGCTTTTTGATGACAGGCCAGTTTTTGATATCAATTAGCATGTAACTAATTGCGCCACCACGAGACTCGGTGTGCCTCAGAAAGTTTGCTAAAGTCTCTTGCGCGAGACGTTTATTACCAATACCTGTTTCAATATCGACAATATTCTTTTCTTCGAGGTGTTTATTGTTTTCAATGAGCAAATGATTTGCAGACAGTAAAGTATTCTGTCGCTCTGACATTCTGTCTGCGGCATACACGCGAGGAAGAAGTTGCTTAGACATTTCTGACTTGAAGATGAAGTCGTCGATACCTTTGTCGAAGGCTTCATTTAGAGCGCTGCTACCTTCTTTCGCTGTCAAGAGTATTACATAAGTAAAGTGGTTGTTTTGCTCATCTAACTGCCGGACTTGAGCTGTTAACTCTAAGCCATCAATTTCTGGCATTAACCAATCTGCAATGAGTACACTAGCTTGGCGCTTGTCTAGCATCGCTAGGGCTGTGTTGGCATCGTTGGCGATGCGGACGTCTCTATAGCCTGCTTTGCCAAGCGTTTTGGCTATGATTGTGCTGCTGAATTTTGTGTCATCCACTACTAGAATGGAAAGATCGAGATTGGGCATGAGTCCAGGTCCTTATCCGAGTCTCTGATTCTTCAATACGATATACAAATCCGTTTACTATTTCGGCTATCGCGTGTAGCGCTAAGCGCTTATGGTCAGCGTGCTTAGTTGCTACAAAATTCTACTGCGAGAAAAAGTTACTCAGCTTTATTATTGTTTCCCCAGTTTAGACGTGTTTTTAGCTTTGTGCGAAAGTCATTTACAAGAGATTCTCTTGAAACTGATTTTTCAAGTAACTACTCAAGTCACTACCCGCTATAATGGGGAAAATTTATTGTTAATGATACGCGGGAGTATACCATGCCATCTTTTGATACGGTCTCAGAACTTGACATGCATGAGGTCACAAATGCAATTGATCAAGCAAAACGTGAACTAGGTAACCGTTGGGACTTTAAAAATGTTCAGGCCGATATTGTTGTCGAAGGGACACGAGTCACTTTTTCAGCCGAGCAGGACTTTCAGCTTGAACAGCTTATCGAAATGCTGCAGATGGCATTTGCTAAACGAAAGCTTGATGTT
>NZ_LWGJ01001223.1:0-2068 GCF_001635845.1 Oleiphilus sp. HI0132
AAATCGCGTTTCAGAAAAAGACTATTAAACATGTTGCATGATTTCAATGTCCTGCCATTTCTCAGAGCATCCTTTTGTTTCTTGAGCCTTTGTTTATTTAGCGTCCAAACGACCTCGAAAGAACTTCACTTTGTCACCGTTGAGCATGCTCCGCATAGTTTCGTAGAAGCTGGGAAAGTCGTCGGAAGCGTTACACAACTGCTACATGAGATTTTTGAAACAATGGGCTATCAGCTGGAGATTACTTCGGTCCCAGCAAAAAGAGCACTTTTAATGGTGGAGGGCGGTCTTGTTGACGGGGTATATCCGTATACCTACAGCGAGTCGAGAAGCAAATCTGCATACTTTTCTAACCCTATCTCAATAATTGATACTGTATTTTTCAAAAGAAGATCGTCAGAAATATCGTGGGAGACTTTATCAGATCTTCAGCCTTATAGTATCGGGTCAAATGCAGGCTACCATTATCCTATAGCGTTCCAAGCTGCTGAGCGTGAAGGGCTCATAAAGACAGCTCCGCTGTTTTCACAAAACCCAACACTCGACAACTTAAAAAAATTGAACCGCGAGCACATCGAGCTATTTATATGCAACAAGCTGGTATGTCAGTTTTATATTGATCAGTATGCACCTTTGTTTCGGAACATTGACTATATTCCTAAAGCAGTCGGACCTATCAAGGCCTTTCATGTCGGCTTTACTCGCAAGAAGAGTGGGGCCTTAGAGTTGCGTGAACAATTTAACATAGCTCTAGATGGCGCCATAAAGACAGGTCTACTCGAAAAGATCTATAAACAGCAGGGAATCAAATCAAAAGTAAGTCGCCTGGGTTCTCAAGGTGCGAAAGGCCTAGTAATTCGATAACGAGTAACTCAGAGCTTCATCGAATCTTTAAACTGTGGAAAGGTCACGCATTTATTTTTGCGAAGCGCTAGCACCGCTCTTTTTAAAAACGTGGCATATTGCCTATTAGGAGTGATCATTAACGTCCCATAACGAGGTTATTCGCTGCTTTGAATGATACGCCACCCTAACAAACTTATTGGGTTTCCCCCCAAGAATTTGTTAGCCTAAACTCGAGTGGGCTTCGCCCTACCTCACGAGAAAATGCGCTTGAGAAGCTACTCGCGTTAGAGAAGCCGACTTTAAAAGCAATCTGTTCAATGCCTTCAGGTGTACTGATTAAGTATTCCTTAGCTCTATCCATACGAAGTTGATTAGATAGTTTTCTCCAGTTTGTCCCTTCTTTTGTTAGATAGCGTGTAAGCGTTCGTGATGAAATATTGAGCGCTTTAGCCAGTTGTTCTTTGCTCAAGTCTTGGTAGCCATTTTCCTCGAAGTAGCGTTGTGTCTTTGATTCAATGGTAAGCATATCAGGTAGTTGATCAACATATTTTTGGATTCGTTTGGTTAAGATTTTTTCCATCATACGGTTACCTAATGGCATGACGATATCCATTACACGTATGTCATTGAGCAAATAATTATCGTTTTGCTCGAACTTAACTGGGCAGCGATAGTATTCACCTATCTCTTCCATTCCGGGTAGAGGCTCTCCTTTAAACCCAACTTCTACGACAATGTCAGGAATATCGTTGTACAAGGTTTCCTGAAATGAGATGGCTGAGCCCATATCCCTCCCTAGAACGAAAGAGACGCTTTTATCACACAGGCCTCTACGATAATCAAAAGTCGTCTTTACCGAAGACTTATAGATACGTGGTTTTATGATTGAAAAATTCAATTCACCATTTAAATGCTGTGAGGCGAAGTTGATAATAGCTTTTGGTGTTTTACAAGCAAGAAGGGCTTGCCCCATCAAACCGAATGAGTTTGCATTGCAATGTAAACCAACATCAAAGCCTACTCTAAAAGGATGAGTGGGCATACAAGCAAGCAAATTTTTAATCACACGCAATTCTTGGTCTAAGGACGGGTCACTATGTTCAAGGCTTTCGAGTGTAATACCAGAGCCCTCCAATACTCGCTTAGTGGATAGGCCTTTAGATAAGGCATATTCAAGCAAGATTGTCACCTGACCGCTTCCCCAACCTGGAAAACGAGCATT
>NZ_LWGJ01001224.1:0-6801 GCF_001635845.1 Oleiphilus sp. HI0132
TTTGGTGCTAGCAGTTACTTTGTTAGGTTTTGGGCGCTCTTCCTATGCAGTATATGATTTAACCCTCTCTTTGCACGTAGAACCTCCTTTACAAGCACATAACTTTGACGAAACCGGAGAAAACAGGGTTGTTCTAGAGAAAGAGCTTTTTGATAAGGCTAAATCAATCCTCAATAGATCTTTTTCTATAGTTCAAGAGTTTTCACCATTAAACGATACGAACTATGTACTTATGCTCCAATTAATCCATGGAAACAGCTTTTTGGGGGAGCGAGGCAGTGACCAATATTGTATTGGGCTCAAGTATGAGGCTAATGGTGAAATTAGAGTATGTGATGAAGGTATAGACGAAGTTTTGGAAGACTCTATAGAAGAGTTTTTTCATCTTGAAAGAAAAAACCTGAGTAAGATTGCCGAGAAGAATCGCAAGATAAATTGGTTTGACTTAGTAGATAATAAAGTAGTTCAAGTAAATAATGTTCGCGTTCCCTATAGTGCTTCGAGTTGGCAGTCATCTCGCCAAAGCTTCGCACAACGTTTGCCGACCTCAGCTTTAAATAGAAGCTTTTTTGATAAATCTAAATACCTAATTAGTAACTACTTTACGCATAGGAATGGGAAATCGATAACATTCTTCAAGTCTACTGATCTAATTTCTATAGCGATGGAAAACCCCTGGAGTGCAAAGGATCATAAGGGAGTTATCATTAATTTGCTTGGAAGAGTCAATAAGAAAAGTAGAATGCTTCCCTTCTATTTAAAGCAAGCAATAAAAATAAATGCACCTCGCGAAATACTGAACGCGTTTAAGTCAAAAAGAGGTAGCTTTGATTCTTATAAAGATGCTGAAGGAAATACGCCCTTATTTGAAGCCGCTGTTTTATCCAATGAAAACCTATTTCGATTCTTGATCGAAGAAGGGTCGGAGCATAGTTTAAAAAATAAACTCGGCTTAACACCTTTACATTTTGCTTGCTCGTCAGCGCCAATCAAACAAAGTTATTCAATTATCGACTTTATGCAATCTAAGGGAGCCGACATTAACTATGTGTCTTCTGATGGGGTGTCTTGTCTTGCTAGCGCTATTTCTCACAATGCTCTTAATGGATCCCCAACAAATGGGGGGGGGCTAGTTGACGAGATGGTATTTCGAGGTGCAGCAATAAATTTATCTGTGCTGGTTGCAGATAAAGCTTTCTCACCCTTATATTCTGCTGTTTATTATAAAGATAACTCTGCCGCTATAAGGCTTGTTGAATTAGGCGCTGACGTAAATCAACGCCCTAAAGACAGAGAGTCAGTTCTTCACCTTGCAACACAGCAGTTAGACCGTGTACTTACGCACAAACTGATTGGTGCTGGAGCTTCGTTAAACGCGTTAGATTCAAAGAATCAAACTCCATTGTTTTATGCTTTCCCAAACTACAAAGAAGAGATGACGTCTAAGCACATGGAAATGATTAAGCTTCTCGTAAGCAGTGGTGCCAACCAATCCTTGAAAAACAACTCAGGTCTAACCGCTAAAGAATCATACGTTAACGCTAGAGCAAACTATCTCGAAGAACAGCGTCAGATCGCCTACAACAAACGAATGCAAGAACTTCGTAAACAGCGAATGGAAGAGATTGCAGAGGCGAGACGAGAGCGCAATAGACAGCGTCGAGCGGCCCAGAAAAGAAATGGCTTTCAATGGGGTAAATTCTTGGCAGGCGTAGCAGGCGCCGCAATCGGGGGTGCGCATAAGCTCGATGCAAGAACTCAGGCTGAATTTGTTACCGGGCTGATGAAAGACAGTCAAGCTGGGGTTGATGGACTATCCAACAGTATGTCTGCGTTTAATAATGCCACAAATGGTTTTAATGCATCGACGTATTCATCATCGAATAGTGATTATTCTTCTGGCGTGCCTTATATGGAGACAGTCGAATGGGCACGTCAACAGGGTGAAGAACATAAACAGGAGATTGAAAGGCTGAACCGAGACTATGGTCAAATGCTAAGTAGTTCTAACATTACGCTTGGATATGATGATGGTTCAGCTGAAAGAGCGAGGATAGCAAAACTTGAAGCAGAGCAAGCTAGGAGAGCTGAAGCACAGCGCATCAAAAATGAAGATCTCGCTCGACAATCGAGGATAAAACATCAAGAGTTTCTTCGTCAGGCTGAGAGAGAGAGGAAAGAGCGAGAAGATGCACTGCCTGATTGCGCGAAGCCTCCTACCGGACCGAACCCTAATCCAGGTAAAGGTTCTAGAGCAATCTGTCTGTAGGTCGCGGGTTTCAGGCAATTACGCAGTTAACACTGCTAAAAACATAAGGAAAGGGAATGATGAGATGTTTAGCTGTTAGGTTTTTATTTGTTGGCACAATCATTTTACTTAGCTCATGTGCGAGTAATGATTTCACTTCGACCCCAATGGGAATAGAAGACGCATTATCTTACTGTAACGAAGTTCAGAAAGATCAAGGGCGAAATATTGCTGTCTTCTTAGATGGGACAGAAAACACAGAATCTGATCATACTAACGTCCATAGACTATATAACCTTTCATCAATTCAACCGCCCGTTAACGATTGCCCCAATAACTTCTCAATATATATCAAAGGTGTAGGTAGCAGTGATGGTGTGATGAATATTTTTGGCAAAATAAAAGGACTGGGCATAGAAGAAGATGTACTACAAGGGTATCGATATATATCCACACACTATCGAAATGATAATGACAAAATTTACATATTTGGTTTTAGCCGTGGCGCTGCTGCGTCACGAATTTTAGCCAGTCTCATTTTTCACGCGGGACTTGTGCGGGACTTAAATTCAGATATGAATGATGATGTTGATGCTGAGACTTTGAATCGTATATGGAAGCTATATACGCAGGAGAAAAGTTCATCTGAAAAACAAGAAGATCTGAGTGACTATATAGGTGAAGCAAACCAGCGTAGACCTATGATTGAGTTTTTAGGATTGTGGGACACTGTGCCAGCTCTCGAAAACTACGTTGGAGAAAAGAATTTCAAAAAAAATGGATTACCTCCAAAATACAATGATCAGTTGTGTAATGTAAAAAAAGCGGCGCATGCAATGTCTATAGATGATAATAGAGCTAAGACTTTTACTCCCGCTTTGTTAAGTGACAATTTGTTTGAAGCATGCCCCGAACGCTCGATTCATCATGCTGAAATAGTTGATGAAGTTTGGTTTTCTGGTGCTCACTCAGATGTAGGAGGTGGTTATCTAGATACTGACATTAGTGGAGTTCCTTTGAACTGGATGATCAAACAGGTTCAGGACAATGATTGGAATACTATCTCTTGTGGAGGAGAAAGAACTGGCCGACAGCCATTGCTTTTAAATGAGGCTGGTGTCTATGAAAATCGGTTTGGTAAGGTTCACGATTCAGCTAAAGAAATGGGGTGGCAGGCATTTGGCCAAAACCGCAATCGACATATACCTTTGTATTTAAAGTGTACTGAAAGCTCAAAGGAAAAAGGTTCCCCATGCGCAGTTAATACGGTTCCCTTTGTCCATCAAACGGTTATAGATAGATTAGAAACCGAGAAGCCTTTAGGTCGTCACTTTCGTTGGATTGGTAATAAAATAGGCAAAATATCTAATAAGGGCGGGCCAGATAATTACTCTCATTGCTTCGATCCTGTCCATAATCCGAGGATAGTTCATCCAGAATGGAGTCATGAAAATTGTTCTGATGAAGAGCACTGGACTCACAAAAGCCATTATTTGTTCAAATTCAAAGAAGGCGTAGAAGGTTGTCCCGTAGTATGGCAGCGTGAAAAAAGGTATCAAGAAAGGAATTGTGAGGTGCCGCTAGGTTCATAGGTGATGGGATATTCAGGGTTGTTTGTTTGGCCCATGAAGGAATTTAAAATGCTCTAGAATGAAAAAAATAAAACTATATATCGATATCGACGGTGTTCTTTTAGGTAAGAACCCAGAAACTCGAGAGTATTGCTTGGCTAGCCAAGTTAAAGACTTTATGGCCTACGCGTTAGCTAACTTCGATTGTTATTGGCTTACAACACACTGCAAAGGCGATGCTCCAGTCGCTTTAGACTACCTCACCCCTTATTGTCACGATGACGAGCTCTCCCTTTTTCGTTTGATTAAAACAACAAACTACAAGACCTTTAAAACGGAAGTGCTAAGCGGAGACTTTATCTGGATTGATGATCAGCCAACCGCGTACGAGTTACAAGTACTTGAAGAGAATGATTGGTTAGATCGTTGGTTTGAAATAAATACCCGGAAAGATCTTAACGCCCTCATTAAACTGATCCCTGTTTTAGAGGCGAGATTAGCTGAATTTGATTCAACTCAAACCCGCCACACAAATACAGTTCATACAAAGCATTTACCAGAAGGTATTGTCTTTGAATCTGGAGTGATTGACCTTGATAGGCCTTATGTCGAATTCTATAAAAACGATACTCTTAGTTTTCGCCTGCAACGGGAAGAGCGTTTCCTAAAACTTGATATGGAGACGAGTAATTTCTCTATCAAAGATGTCGTTAGTTTGTTTCACGAATGGCTGAATATGCGCCAATACAACAATGGCCCGTATGTATTCGACAAACTCTTTCGTTTGCCTTTGAAAGAATTAACAGAAGGTGAATGGCACACTAAACGTATTGGCGCGATTGGTTCAATTGATGCCATATGTAAAATCATCAAGCAAAATAGCAAGTCGGATTTTCTTGAAGTGTTACCCGATTCGGATGCAGATCATTGGGTTGAAGGTGAGGTTGATTTCACCAAGCCTTTTTACAGCTTCAAGTATGATCGCTTAGAGGTTGCTCACAACTTTAGGGCAAACCATATCGCGGACATGCAAGTGAATGAGCTCGGTGATCTAGTTGTGCAATTTTCACCTTATTCTGACTGGCTAAGAGAAAACTTTCTATTTGCGTTGAATAAGTTAGCGTCATTGGATTCTAATCTGTCGCTTGTTCAGAAGATTCATCTCTGGGCGCAGTTAGCAACTCAGTATCTAGACGCATATAGGTTGAACCCAAATATCTACATTGAAGCGCCCTGGTCGAATGATATGGCGAATCCATTTACGTCAGATTATTCGACCTTTCATGATTCGATAATTCATCCCTTAATGCTCAACGCCAATCAAGGTTGGCGTATTCGAAGCCTTGAAAAGATTGGGTTACCTCAGATACGAATTGAGCGGTATGCTCTGAATGGGCGCAGAAACACTCTCGTGATCGGCACATTGTGTTTCCAGACTGATGAAGAGATTGGCTTAAAGCTCCAGCCCGAGTGGTACAGATTGACCGCTGAGCAGCGTTACGAAATACAAGCCAAACTTACTGAAGACATCTTTAATCGATTCGACTATCCTGATGCGGAACTGAATCTGCTAAAAACGTGCTATTCCTCGAATGTGATTCCATATCGCGACAGAAGAAAACCAAAACCTGAAATCAGTTTCTCCTATATTGATTCAGAGGGTAACCATGTCGGTCTAGAAGATTTAGGCGACTTGATTAGGTGTAAACGAAATGCATGGATTGATAGCCTTGAAACTGAGGGGTGTGAGTAGATGGTTGGTTTGAGATATGCCTTAGCCATAAAGCTTCTGCTTGGTGCAGCACTACTAAACGCAAGCTTAATTGCTCACGCTAAAGATCGAGAATCTACCGAGATAAGCGTCATGAGCTGGAATGTTTGGTTTGATAAGAAATCAGGCGAAACTCGTTATCCAAAAATACTTGATGAGGTCGCTAAGCAGTCTCCCGATATTGTATTTTTTCAGGAAGTGATCCCGCAGTTTGTTTGGGAGCTTAAAGATCATGAATTGATGAAAAGCTATCATCTGCTAGGTAGTAGAGAGGCAACGAGGGGCGTGGGCTATGGCCAAGCGTTCTTAACGCGCTATAGGTTGTTGCATACTCAGACTTATAACCTTGACTCTAAGTATGATCGAAAAGCATTGTTTGGTTTGTACGAGGTTAACCCAAGCGAGGCCATTGTACTAATCAATGTTCATCTGGAGAGTGGTCTTGGTGAATCAAGAGCTAGGAAAGAACAGATCAATGCTATTCGAGAAAGCTTATTGCCTGCATTCAGAAATGAATCAGAGCGATACTACCCAGAAAAGAAAATTAAGCACGTAATATGGGGAGGCGACTTTAACTTGGGGTTTACAGAGGTCCCTGAAGGCATTGAGTCTTTCATCGATGTAGGGCGGAAGTTCGAAGACAACACACCAACCTACCATATTGATAACAACAAACTGGCTGACTACACCGCAAGCTGGCTTGAAGACTCTGCCAGGCTTGACCGCGTGTTCATTTCTGAGACATCGGGAATGTCCGCTTTATCCTATAAGGTAATAAACTCGGATTACTATTCGACGCTGTCAGATCATTATCCAATTCACGTCGTGTTGGAGTTTCAATCAGTCAGCCATTAAGGAAAAACAGAGTGGATTTATCGCTTTCGCCAGATTCGATATACTGCACCAAATGACAATAACAAGGCTCACTTATGCGCTTTTTACTAGCACTTATCGTGCTCTTTCTATCTATACAGACTCAAGCCGCAGTCAGCAAAACCTCTTCAGAGGCCAGTTACGCAGATCATGCTGACGTTAGGGCAATTGCTAGTGCATCTGAAGCAAACTATGAAACGTTAGCTTCGAGACTATGTTTACTATACTTAAGTTCAAACAATCTAGTTGAAGACTCAAAAAAAGCGATAATTCATTTCATAAAACAAAATGAACCAAATTACCCTAATCCATCTGTAAGTGATGTTATTAACCTTTTA
>NZ_LWGJ01001225.1:0-4031 GCF_001635845.1 Oleiphilus sp. HI0132
TAACAAAGGTGAAATATGAATTTCGAATACTCGCAGAAGGTACTAGATCTGACTCAGGAAGTGGCAAGTTTTCTGGAAAAATATTTGTACCCAATTGAGCAAGAGATAAAAGAGACTATCGAAAATGCCGAAGATAGGTGGCAGATTCCTCAGCAAATTGAAGACTTAAAAGCGCTCGCAAAAGAGCAGGGCTTATGGAATTTGTTTTTGCCTGATAGTGATTATGGCTACGGTTTAAGCAACCTGGAATATGCGCCTCTGGCTGAAGTCATGGGGCGGACACGTTTTGCCAGTGAAATATTTAATTGCAGCGCCCCCGACACAGGCAATATGGAAGTACTCGTTCGTTATGGTACTGAAGCGCAAAAAGAAAAATGGCTACAACCTTTGCTTGAAGGCGAGATTCGCTCTGCTTTTGCCATGACTGAGCCCGATGTAGCCTCCTCTGATGCAACAAATATTCAGACTCTTATTACGCGTGACGGCGAAGACTACGTCATTAATGGTCGTAAATGGTATATCTCGGGTGCGTGTGATCCGCGTTGCGAAATACTCATCGTGATGGGCAAAACAGACCCGGACAACGAAAATCGTCACCTACAACAATCAATGATACTCGTACCGATGAACACGCCGGGTGTCACCGTCGTTCGACCGATGCAAGTATTCGGTAATGACGATGCGCCAGAAGGTCACGCAGAAATTTTATTCGAAAATGTGCGTGTACCTGCCGAGAATATACTGCTAGGTGAGGGGCGTGGATTTGAAATTGCTCAAGGGCGTTTAGGCCCCGGTAGAATTCACCACTGCATGCGTTTAATCGGAGCCGCACAGCGTGCACTTGAGTTAATGTGTGTCAGAGCTGAAGAACGTGTCGTATTTGGTAAGCCACTGAGCAAGCAGGGTTCGGTGCGTGAAGACATTGCCAAGTCCTACTGCGAGATCGAACAAGCGCGCTTGCTTACCTTAAAAGCGGCTGCAAAAATGGACTCACACGGCAACAAAGGGGCAAAAGACCTGATCGCCATGATCAAGATCGTTGCGCCACAAATGGCCTGTACGGTAATTGATCGAGCGATTCAGATACATGGCGCAGCAGGTTTAAGCCAAGACTTCTTCTTATCTGATGCATATCAAATGGCACGTATTATTCGTCTAGCGGATGGGCCAGATCAGGTTCATATGATGCAGCTTGGTCGTGGTGTCTCAGCAGGGTATTCTGCAATGCAAATGATGAAGATGCGTAAGGCTTAGGAGAAGGTATGTCGGATATAAAAACAAATGTTGATGAGCTCGATGTTGTTAAGCTAGCTGCTTACCTTGCAGACAATATCGAAGGCTTTTCTGGGCCGATTAAAGCAACAAAATTTGAGGGGGGGCAGTCAAACCCGACTTTCAAGCTGTCTTCTCCTTCGGGGGACTTTGTTCTAAGAAGGCAGCCTCCAGGCAAACTGCTCAAATCTGCTCATGCAGTCGACAGAGAGTTTCGAGTCTATCAAGCGCTAGCAGATTCTGACGTACCGGTGCCTCGCATGTATCACCTATGTGAAGACCGGGAAATTATCGGCTCCATGTTCTACGTAATGGAGTATTGCGCAGGCAGTATCTTCTGGGATGCCGCCTTGCCAGAACTAGCGTCAAATGAAATGCGAAGCGCCGCATACGAGCAAATGGGCGATGTACTAGCTGCGATTCATAGTGTCGATTTAGACAGTGCAGGATTGAGTGATTATGGCAAGCCAGGGAACTATTTTGAGCGCCAACTATCTCGCTGGAGTCAGCAATATAAAGCATCTGAAATTAAGCCGATTCCAGCAATGGATCAATTGATCGCATGGTTAGAAGAAAATCTGCCCGAAGATGACGGCCGTGTTTCCTTAGTTCACGGTGACTATCGCCTCGACAATATGATGTTTTCAAGTGCCGCTTTGCAGTCTGGTGAAGTTAGTATTTTGGCCGTATTAGATTGGGAGTTGTCTACATTGGGTCATCCTTTTGCAGACTTGGCATACCAATGTATGCAGTTGCGTATGCCTGCTAGCGGCGGGCAAAAGAAGCCGGGTCAAATGAGTGGGTTAGCAGGTATTGATCGCACAAGCCTAGGTATTCCAACTGAAAAAGAATATGTTGCACGATATTGCAAACGTATGGGAATCGACAAGATTGATCACTGGGCATTCTATCTAGCCTTTAGCTTCTTCCGTTTAGCCGCGATCGCACAAGGCGTCGCGAAACGAGCATTAGACGGAAACGCTTCCAGTAAACAGGCCGGTAAAGTCGGAGCTTATGTGCCACTTCTGGCAATGGGCGCGTTGGCCGTGATTAAAGAAGAAAGCTAATGTAGGCAGAGCCTTACATGGCTCGCTAGCGGACTAGCACGGGGTTGACCCCTCTGCCTACAAATAGATTTTCCAAAATTAGGAAATATAAATGAAAGCAATCGTATGTGAAGAGTTTGGTCCTATAGATACCTTGGTATTTAAAGACGTCGAAGCGCCTGAGCCGGCTAAAGGCGAAGTTCGTATTAACGTTAAAGCGACAGGCGTTAACTTCCCTGATGGCCTTTTAGTGCAAGGCTTGTATCAAGTTCAACCTGAGCGCCCCTTTATACCCGGTATGGAATTTTGTGGCGAGGTGGAATCGCTTGGCGAAGGGGTTAAGCACTTGAAGGTTGGCCAGCGACTAATCTGTAGCAGCCAAAAATATGGAGGCTTTGCTGAGCAGGCGGTTGTTAATTCAAAGTTAGTCATGCCTATTCCCGATGAGATGAATGATATTGATGCCGCCAATATCATGTGTGCTCATGGCACGGCTCATCATGCCTTAAAGCAACGCGCTCGATTGAAGTCAGGTGAAACGCTAGTCGTGCTGGGTGCAGCAGGCGGAACAGGCTTAGCTGCCGTGCAAATCGGCAAGGCGATGGGGGCCAAGGTTATTGCAGTGTGTTCCTCTCAAGATAAGCTAGAAATCGCCAAGGAACAAGGTGCCGATGAGCTGGTTAACTATAAGGAACAAGATCTCAAGCAAGCGCTAAAAGATCTGACAAAAGGCAAGGGCGTAGATGTCGTTTACGATCCGGTTGGTGGCGAGGCATTTGATGCTTGCACAAGAGCGATGGCTCGCAATGGTCGTTTGCTTGTCATCGGCTTTGCATCAGGCACCATTCCCAAGCTACCAGTTAATCTCGCCTTGGTGAAAGAATACAGTGTGATAGGTGTATTTTGGGGCAGCTTCGTCATGCATGAACCTATGGTCTTCCTGCAAAATATGCAGGAGCTTTTTGCCTGGCATAAAGATGGCAAAGTATCGGTTGTCACCGATGAAGTCTTTACTTTAGCAAACACAAAAGAGGCATTAGCCAAAGTCTTTAACCGAGAGGTTAAAGGTAAGGTTGTTGTGGTAGCGGAGTAATATGGTTAATCAAAGGGGTCAGACTCGATTGATTCCACCACAGAGCACACCGAGCGGCCTGCGGCCTCCACAGAGAAGGTATTAGAACTTAGGTTGAGTGTTTATCTTTTCTCTGTGACGCGAAGCGCTCTGTATTCTCGGTGGTTTAAGTGCTTAGTGTTTAAATATTTTCTAGAACTAATAGGTAAAAACATGGCTACAAATTTATTTGATCTAACAGGAAAAGTTGCACTGGTAACGGGCGCAAGTCGTGGTATCGGTGAAGCGATTGCGAAGCTATTAGCAGAGCAGGGCGCACACGTTATTGTTTCAAGCCGCAAGGTAGATGACTGCCAGTTGGTTGCCGATGCGATTACTGAGGCGGGTGGTTCCGCTGAAGCCTTAGCATGCCATGTCGGTGATATGGGGCAGATTGAATCATGCTTTGCTCATATCGAAAGCAAGCACGGCAAGCTCGATATTCTAGTTAACAATGCAGCAGCCAACCCATACTTTGGCCATATTCTTGATACAGACCTAGCGGCCTATGATAAAACTGTTGATGTAAATATCCGTGGTTACTTTTTTATGTCAGTCGCTGCAGGCAAATTGATGAAGAAAAATGGCGGTGGTGCCATCGT
>NZ_LWGJ01001226.1:0-1014 GCF_001635845.1 Oleiphilus sp. HI0132
TAAATATCGATACAATGGCGAATCCAAGTAAGCTAAAAGAGTCGCTTGAAGCACTCTAAGAGATAAATCTTCGGACATGTCGACTTCGATATCGATGGTTTTGTTATCGATATTAGTTTCGGCATCACTTTGATATATGTCAGGATCCCCAACACTTTTGAAAAAGGCTATATTTTCTAAATTATCGCAAGCCACGATCATTGTAGCGCAGATACAAATTGAAATTGCCTTAGCAAAATAGAGAGAGAGATGCCTCATTACAGTTCCTTGGGAGACCTTAAGGGTTATCTATCGATTGTATTAAAAGAGTCGCACAGGTTAAATAAGAGCCTGCTGCAAATGTGACACGTGTGGGAATTACATGGCATTTTGTGCTAGAAAAAGAAAGGGTGCCACGTTGCACCCTTAATTCTATGCATTAGATAACGATCTTAAGCGTGATACTGAGCACTCAGTTCATGAACCGCATCAACAAAGTAGCCTGCATGTGCTGGATCAACAAATTGATGAATACCATGCCCCAGATTGAATACATGGCCTTCACCTGGACCATAAGATGCCAAAATTCTAGCCACCTCATCCCTAATACCTTTTTCTGAAGCATATAGCACCGACGGATCCATATTCCCCTGCAAAGCAACTTTATCACCTACCAAGGCACGCGCTTTACCGATATCCATCGTCCAGTCAAGACCAAGTGCATCAGCGCCGGTATCAGCCATAGAAGGCAACCATAAACCGCCTCCTTTGGTAAATAGAATCACGGGGACTTTTCGACCATCGTATTCCCGAATTAAGCCAGCTACAATTTTCTTCATATAAGCCAAAGAGAACTGTTGATATGCATGATCACTCAGGTTTCCACCCCAGGTATCGAAGATCTGAACCGCTTGCGCACCCGCTTTTATTTGAGCATTCAGATAATCAATCACAGACAAGGCAATTTTATCCAATAACTGATGCATAATTTCTGGCTGAGAATACATCATCGCTTTGATATGGCGAAAATCTTTA
>NZ_LWGJ01001227.1:0-1664 GCF_001635845.1 Oleiphilus sp. HI0132
TGCAAGTAGATAGAATTGATCACTTAGTTTTAACCGTCAAAGATATTGAGGAGAGTGTAAGTTTCTACCAATCAGTATTGGGCATGGAAAAAGTTATATTCGGTGAGTCCCGAGTTGCGTTGTCATTTGGCAATCAGAAAATAAACCTCCATCAACTGGGCAGTGAATTCGAACCTAAAGCGAATAATGTTAAATCAGGTAATGCTGATTTATGTTTTATTATTACCACCCCGATAGGTAGTGCTATCGAGCATTTAAACAGTTGTGACGTTACAGTGATCGAGGGGCCAGTAAGCCGTACAGGTGCAAAAGGTAAAGTTGAGTCAGTATATTTTAGAGATCCTGACGGCAACCTTATCGAGGTATCAAACTATCAAAACGTGTAACAAGGCCATCTTGCATCGCCCAGCCAAAAAACGGCTGGGCCGGACCTCACTTCGTTCGGCCACAAATGTAGGCGTTAGGAATATGAAACAATGAAATCGGTATCTACGGGTTTAAAAAAGATTCTTATTTTTACAGGAAGCACTGTAGCCTTATCAATTGGATATTATATATACGCCCTTAGCCTTTACCCGCCAGTTGAAGAGCGTGAAACATTTTTAGCTGAAATAGGTGAAGGGTTAGGAGAGATTGGTTTATGGCTACTCGTATTCATTTACGCCAGAACTCTAATCAAATTGTTTTTTGGAAAAGGGGCTATCGCTAAAAGGCTCTTACCAGAATACAGTATAGAGCTTGACCCGCCGCTTATAGATAGTTTGATCAATCTATTAAATAGAACGCATGTATATTTCGGTATCGGTGCGGTGGCTATAATACTTCTGCACATCGCTTTAATGGGTTTACCAATGCATATTCTTTTTTTCCCTGCGGTACTCGCACTAGTAATCTGGCAAGGGCTATTCGGTATTTTTATCAGCTGGCGATACTCTCCAAGAGAGTTGAAAAAATTGTCCTATCTTGTACATGCACAACTATTCACAGGTGTTATGATAGGTGTGTTCTCTTATTTTGGGCATCTGTTAATTGACGATTAAAATGCCTAACCAGTGCATTTACTCTAGAGTCCTGCAAATGCCGCTCATCTAAGTAAATCAATCCAGCAATATCGTGCAGGCAAAACAGAGGAGCATGGATTGCTCGATGATTGAAATATTAGCATCGACTACGGAGGCGTAGTCAGATTATGTTTACTGGCAAGGCCAAGACAAGAAAACACTTAAACGTATCAACAAGCTCATACCCGATACTCAACGTCATCATTTTGATGGGTATACGTAAACCTGAGCCTCTTAAAGAAAGCCTAGCTGATTTCTGGTCTCGCCGCATAGATGACAGTAATCGGTTGGTATATGTTGTTGACGATAATAAACTTATAATTATATCTTACCGTTACCACTATGAAAAATAATTTAACGAAGCATTCAGCAGGACTAGCCTCCCGCTCGCCCGGTTAACGGGGCGTTAGGCAAAAAATAGACTTCAACATCGAGGTATAATTGAATGGAATCAACACTAAAATACATCTTGTATGCACTAGCTTTAGTCGTCGCAATAACTGGGTTAAATGTCTTATTTGGTGGTGCTTCCGCAATTCCGGGTTCAACCGGAGGTGCAGAAGCAACAGTGGATAACGAATTAAGATTTTTCTCTGTTTTCTG
>NZ_LWGJ01001228.1:0-3043 GCF_001635845.1 Oleiphilus sp. HI0132
TTATTGTTTGTCAGTCACGATAGAGCGTTTATTAAGGCTTTGGCCTCCAATATTATCGAGTTGGACAGGGGAAATATCACAGCTTTTAACGGAGGCTATAGCGACTACCTGAAAGAGAAACAGCGTTTGCTTGAGGAAGAAGAACGTCAAAATGCTTTGTTTGACAAGCGCTTGTCTGAAGAAGAAGTTTGGATTCGCCAGGGGATTAAAGCAAGGCGTACTCGAAACGAAGGGCGTGTCAGGGCCTTAAAGGCCATGCGAGATGAGCGTAAGCAAAGAGTCAATCAGCAAGGTAAGGCTGAAATAAAAATAGCCGAAGCGGAGAAGTCAGGAAAGCTGGTGGCAGAAGCCGAGCATGTGTCGCTTGCATTTGATTCGGGACGTAAGGTTATTGATGATTTTTCATTAACAGTGATGCGAGGCGACAGGATAGGCTTAATTGGAGCAAATGGTGCCGGTAAGACGACTTTATTGAAGGTATTGCTTGACCAGTTAAAGCCAACAAGTGGGTCTGTACGTTTGGGGAGTAAACTGGAAGTTGCTTATTTCGATCAGCTTCGAGGTGGACTGGATTTTACTAAAACAGTTTTTGATAATGTTGCCGATGGCCATGACTTTGTTGAAATGGATGGCAAGTCCCGTCACGTAATGAGTTATCTCAATGACTTTCTATTTACAGCAGAGCGTGCTCGCTCACCTATCACCGCCTTGTCCGGTGGTGAAACGAATCGCTTATTGTTAGCGCGTTTATTTGCCAAACCGGCAAACGTTATTGTAATGGATGAGCCAACCAACGACCTTGATGTTGATACCTTGGAATTGTTGGAAGAGCGTTTGGCTCAGTTTCAGGGAACACTGCTTATTACCAGTCATGACCGGGACTTTATAGATCAGGTCGTCACGAGCACCTTAGTATTCGAAGGTGAGGGGAAAATTGGCGAGTATGTTGGTGGGTATAATGACTGGGTCAGACAAACCGGTGGTCGTTTACCAACAGAGGGGCAGTATACAAACGATAAGGACAATGCCGCTAAACCGCTTGAAAAAGAACTTGTTCCAACAAGCAGTTCCACCGAGAAACAAAGTCCTGCTGTCTCGCAGAATAAACCAAAAAAATTGAGTTATAAATTAAAGCTCGAGTTGGAACAGTTGCCTGCGAAAATAGAGAAAATGGAGTCGAGGATTGAAGAGCTTCAGGCTCTTATTGTGTCGCCTGAGTTTTATCAAAAAGACCATGAAGAAATAGAATCTGTTACGGCTGAACTAGCGGCACTTGAAGATGAGTTGTCGCTTGCTATGGAACGTTGGATGGAGTTGGAAGATGCTTAAATCAGAGCGTAACGATAGAGGGCCAGTGTAATGGGTTTGTGGGTAGCGCTACTCATTACTTTGGCTGTATTTGGGTCGGTTTTATGGGTTATGCCTTCACCCAGAGAAAAGTCGCTGACGGCAATGCGCGCACGTGCTCTGGAATTGGGGCTGAAGGTAAGGTTGCTCGACGAAAAACTGGCGAAGTCACTTTTTTATTGGATAGATAATTATCGTCCTTATACCTTGTATGAGTGTTTGTTGCCTAGAGAGGCCAAGCCAAGTTCACACAAAGCGCGAGTGATCCGCCTGAGTGTTGATCACGATGCACATGAGCTTGACGCTAGGGATGAGCTCAAAGAGGCGTTGGAAAAGGAGGGGGTCTTTGAGGGCTTGCCTGAGACCTGTGAAGCCTTGGTGATTTCACAAGGTGGCTTAGCTATGTTGTGGCGAGAGCAGCAAAAGTCTCCAGAATCCCTGGAAGAGGTGGAAAGCGTTAAGCGCTGCCTGGAAAGCTGTAAGCAATATGCGAAATATTGGTTAGCCTAGAAAATTGAGACATAAAAAAACCGAGCTACATGGCCCGGTTTTTTTATGTCTCAGACTATTAAGTATTAATTACATCGTCTCAAGAGCTTGCTCAATGTCATTAATAATCTTTTTTGAGTAAAGGTTAACGATGAAGTTAACACGATTCTCGTTGTAATTTACGTAAGAGTTCTTAATGAAGTCCCATTTGGTATTCGCAGAATCTAATAGCTTGAACGAGGTCTGTTTACCTTCAGCCATAGCCATCAATTCTTGCAGCTGTTTACCGAACTCTTCAGCAAGAGAATCGATCGTTACTTCTTTATCGACATCGCCGCCTGCATATACCTGACTAACCGTAGAAGTTGTTCTTGCTGAATACTTGGTCATCATTAGGGCAAGGTTAGTTGCTGTATCACGGCTTAGCTGGGTTGTCTTACTTGGCTTTATACTCGCGCCTGCTTGAATAGCATCATAAAGGCCGCTTAATGCTGCATTGAGTGCAATGTTATTGGTCGCCATGTCGCCCGCTAAGCGAAGGTCAGGGTAGCCTGTCTTCTCAACTTCACGTACGTTCTGCTTGAGTACTTTTTGGTAGGCTTTCCATGCAGCGGCGACTGCTTCAAACTGTTCCGAGGTCTCACCCGAATCTGTTTCACCTTGAATTGCGTTAAAAAGCTCGGCCATTGTTGTGAGCGAGGCATTGATATCTTCCAGGTCTTTTTGAGCACCTTGGTTTGCACTGAAGTTATAAAAGCCATTAATAGAATAATAAGAGTTGATCTGGCTTTGGTAGATGTTTTCCAGGACTGATTTTGACGAATTCTCGGCCGCATGGCTTTGTGTTGATGTGAACAACAATACGAAAATAAATGGAATAACAGCGCTTAGGCGGTTAAAAGTGATGTTCTTGAAATACATTAATTGCGACTCCATGTTTTTATTTCTAACGAGATATTTAGTTCAGTGTAGTATTTAATGCTTAACATACAAGCGTTTGGCGAATGAAGTTCATAGTGATTGTAATTATTTTGTTTTGCGCATGATTTTGTCTGCTTTCGGTAATTCTATCGACGCTCTGAAGACTCAAGAATATATGTTAGTCAGCTTTGTATTGAATTTGTTCTTTGGTGGAATAATAAATTCGTTAAAAAGGCATAATTTTAAAAAAACCTATAAAACAAATGGATAGGTGATTGTTCTGTTG
>NZ_LWGJ01001229.1:0-2108 GCF_001635845.1 Oleiphilus sp. HI0132
GATGACTTAGCCCTTCGAGCCTACCCCTACAAAAAAGAAACTTTAGTCATCGTACCCTTGGGCCTTAAGCGCTTCTTAACATCGCGAGGCTACAAGCGTGTTATTGAGCAAGACTGGTGGCAAGAAACACAAGTCGAAGAACTAACCATCACCACACTACCCGCCGTGCATTTCTCTGGCAGAGGCCTCTTTGATACCAACAAGACCCTATGGGCAAGCTTCAGCTTCCGCTCCAAGGAAAGAAGCATATGGTTCTCGGGCGATACAGCGAAAGGTGAGATATTCAAGGAGATAGGTGAACGGGCAGGCCCCTTCGATTTGGCCTTAATTGGTATTGGCGCCTATGAGCCAAGAAGGTATATGCGTTCTGTTCACGCGACACCTGAAGATGCCATTGAAATTGCAAGAAGTATCAAAGCACAGAAAACCATCGGCATGCATTGGGGGGCTATCATGCTGACACCTGAAGACCCATTTGAAGCCCCTCCTCGCTTTAAACAAGCCGCTATAGATCAAAGCTATGGCGATGAAAATGCTTTATTGATGAAGGTTGGAGAAACTCGAGCACTTTAATTTATCGATTTTTCCCTCATCAAGAATGGTCAATGTCTCACACGGCAAACATTGACCACTTGCAGCTTTCCACCTATGATTGCCCACATCAGGATAGTATCTCGATCTACAACAATAACAGGGAAGAGTTAGTCATAGTGAACTGCATTGAGCACTCACTATCGAAATAGAATCAAGAGCTTGATATGGCTTTTGAATTCCTATTCTCCCCCCGATAATATCGATTCAAAGAACCTGTAATAAGAAGCAAATTGGAATTTACTTTTAACGCCTTTTCGACGTTTATCGTTTTAAGATAACGGTTCGCCAAGGAGAGAGAAGGCAATTAATTCAGGAACGAATCATGTCAGTAGCAACAATTGAAGATTACGGAAACTCAGCATTAGAGCAAGACAATAAACAGATACACGACGAGCGTGCGCGTATTTTGAATATGGTCTCTCAAAAAGCGCAGGATCAGACTCTCACACTTCAAGAAACCACTGCACTATACGAAAAGTTTAACCAAACCTATACAGCATACCGGAGCACTGAACCGCAAGAGGTTGATGAAAGCTGGGCGCTGGAGTTGCTGCAAGAGAGTGAACAAGAAGAAGCCGAAAATACAACTTTTCAGACACGAATTAACGGCATTCCTCATCAAACTAAAAAAGGCTCAGGCAAGGACAACCCAGCCAACGATTCAATTTTAGTTGATAACGAAATGAAGCCAATGCTAGCTGCACCGCTAAAACAAATGACCTTCGAAGATAGAGCGTCGTTTACTCGTTCTGATGCAGCCAAACAAGACAAGGCAATGGCGACAATCATTGTTGCATCCGGTCTCGCTACTCTATCGATACTACTAGGCTTTGCCTTAGCATTCTAAGCGTAAAACCTAGTATCGTATGCGCATGCCTAATCGGCATGCGCCTCTTGAATTTTCATTAGCTCTTCTTGGGTATCGAGTAATAAATCAACCAAACGCGGCTCGAACTTAGTGCCTTTCATCTCTTTGAAGAAGTTTAATGTCTCGTCTATAGACCTAGCTTGTTTATAGCATCGACGATTCACCAGCGCATCGAACACATCTGCCACCGAAGCAATTCGCGCAAAGATATGAATATCTTCACCCGCAATACCGTTTGGATAGCCTGAACCGTCCCAGTTCTCGTGATGCCCACCTGCAATGAGCGCGCCCGCTCGCAAGACCTCTAAGTCAGACGTCGAAAGTATATCGTAACCGATCTGGGCATGAGACTGCATAACCTCCCACTCTTGAGGTGTTAGCTTACCAGGCTTGTTAAGGATATGATCAGGGATAGCGATCTTCCCAATATCATGTAGTGGTGCCGCTTTATACATTACCTCATTATCTCGATCACACAGTCCAAATGTCCATTCAGGACTTAATGAACCTCAAAGTAACTGTTGCATCAGTATTTGAAGAGTCAGAGCTGGACGCAGCGTCTAGCGTATCTCTTCTGACCGAAAATGACTGGCAAAAAACAGGAGCAAAACGCTTAAGTGATGTGCTGGAAAGTGTTCCTTCCGTG
>NZ_LWGJ01001230.1:0-15219 GCF_001635845.1 Oleiphilus sp. HI0132
GTTCAAATTACAACTTGTATTAGAAGGAATGTAATCATCAGACTGCATATAGAATATGCTTGCACTGATATCGGTTCGTTTATCCCACTTGTAGCCAAACCCGGTACCCCACATTTTCATATCACCAACGGGAAGCGGACCAAAAACATCACGCTCGGCTGGTGAAGTTCGTAACTCTAACCCAAACCTGACATCCAGACGAGAATTAACATGCTTAGTTAAACCGAAACCAAAGTGCCAGGTATCACGTAAGCCAATAGGCAAAGTCAGAGAACGACCTGTGACCAACCCCGACAATAGTCGAGCTGTTGTTAGCATTTCCAGAGTTCTATCAAAGTAAAAAGTCCATTCTTCCCACTGACTCCAATCAGTCCATGTCGCATCCACATTGAGGGTATAATCAGGAGTAAGGCGAACTCTCATACCCGTCTTAAACATCTGAGGGATTTTCAAGTCGAGGTTCACATTCCCGGATTCATAGGGAACACCTCTTGGGAGGCCCAGTATTGCAGCGGTAATCGCACCAATGATTGACGCGTTAAAACCGTTCCAGAAAGCTGTCCACTCATCGGTATAGTCCATGAAGAACGTACCTTTAAGCTCCATATCTGCTTCGCTGTAATAGGTTGCTCCCCACGAGAACCAATCTGTCGGCTCCCACAACACACCAAGATTATATGTTGGCGACAAGGTTTGCTGCATATCCATATCGATACGCCCGATATCGTCCCATGGCCCAATATTTCCTTGGCACATAGATAAGAAAGGCTGCAGAGGGTCTCGACGCTGACCGATAGGCTTATCGAACTCACAAGCAAATGCATCCTGAAGTATTTCAACAACCGCAATCAACAAGTTAGGTGCACGGTTATGCTGCGCTATATAGAATCCTTGATGACTAAACTGAATGCCCATGCCAACAGACCATTCATCATTAATCTCGTACCCAACAGCCGGAGAAAAGTAAGTAAAACGCTGAATTGCTGCTTCTTTACCCAAAAATCGACCAGGGTCTTCCAGCTCTTTGTACAAAGCTAAAGCGGAGTGGATATAATTTTTATTTGCAAAAGTAAACTTTGAACCAGGAGGGTTTACCGAAAAGCCAATCTGCGGAGGTAGTATCGTTGGGCCATTCCACACCCATTGCTGCAAACCAAAGCCAGGTAGATATAAAGAAAGCCTGTTAGTATGGCTCTTACCTCGACCATCGCCTCCTACTACAGGGTCTCTCGGTACGGTAGGGTCATAGGTATTAAAGCCTGTACCATCTAAACCAAACAACTGATAGTCATCAGGGGCAGTAAATACGGCATCAAGATCCAAACCAATTAATAACTGATCAACCTCAAAGTGACGCTCTTTGAGTCGGGTAAGCTGAGCGGGGTTATGGTAAACCGCTGAAACACCAGGATTTACGTCAGCCTGCATCGCATTACCCAAGGAAAGAGCCTTAGTATCAATCGTAATGCCGTTCGCTAGCTGAGCTACAACTTGGGGAGGGAAAGCAAACGTAGCAATCAATACGACCACCAGCAGTTTCTTTACTTTCCAATGCAATGATTTCACCAATTAATTCCTTTTCCCATTACTATTCTAAAGATTAAACAAGTGCGCTCGAGAGCAAAGCAGTCATCACCTTACTCCTGACACATGATTACCAGTTGAAAGCACCTATATTAATTGGATAAGAGATCCCCATACTTAAGTCAGACGCATCTTCAGTAAGCCCAAAGCCAAAGCTAACGTTTGTAATCGTCTTAGGGTCAACACGAATACCCAGTGAGAAGTTCATCGAACCACTCACCGAGTCAGGCGAAACTGCCGTCCCCGAACCAACGAAAGTTAATTTAGTTTCAGTACTATAACCAACCTGGGTCGATATACTTAAAGAGGTGTCATAAGAAAGAGAGTAAGAAAAGCCCCCTGAGAAAGAATAGCTCTGCCCTTGGTGAACAGTCTTGAGGAGATTCCCGCCTCGAGGTTGGTTCAAACCACTTTGCTCAAAGGAGTAGCTGGAACTCAGCGAGCCAAACAATACAACTGGGTCCAATACCTTCGATACACTTAAACCCGTTGAAACAGAGTAAGTACCACTACCCGTAGACAAGCGCTCATTAGGGTTAATTTCATAAGGACTGACACCTGTTTTAGTACTTAAGGTAGTACTTAGGGTGACTGTCGCCTTACCTGGTACATAAGCAAAAGGCTGCCAACGCAAACCGAAACTCACATCCCCCCACTCCGTTGCAGATAGTGAGTTCTGAGTATCGTAGCGTGAAGATAAAGGTATCCGGGCATTTAGAGTAAGGTTATTCAGAACTCCGTAGTCAAAGCTAAAGGAGTTTGTAAAGGAATGTGTTCCAGAGGGGTTTACGTCCAGATTTCTAACCACGCCATTCTGAACATCCAAGGCAATTCTCGAATCAGAGATATAAGAGTAATCCAGAGAATAGCTTAAAGACTTTCCACCCGCTTTGAGCAAGGAATAGTTTTTCTCAGCCGCCTGGAAAACCTCTTCCAATTGCTTGGTAGAGTCCTCATCATCTGACTGTCTGGCTAAGGCATCTCGCGCCTTATCAACATTACTTTCTTCAGCACTAATATCCGAAACAAACAGCACGGTTGATGCCAGTAGCACGCATCTAATGACCCAAGAGTTCATTACCTATTCCTTCTATCTTTATAGTTTGTGTCAGTGACTCTTACACGCAGTAACAACTAACCACTTTCCTAATACGAGCAATGCTGCTCACATTTCTTACACGACATATACTTATTCAAAAACTAGTTTCGACGATAATGTAAAAACTTCGTACCATTATCGAAAGTAGTATTCCCAAACTCATCTGTCTGGTTTTTACGGCGCTCTATCTCGTTATTCAATAAATACCGCAAATTATCTTTGTAGTCCGGAGTATAATCAAAAGCCTGCAAAGACAATGTCTGATCATCAATAAAGCGTAAGTCTTCTTCTCTTAACTCAAGCCCATCAATTGGTTTTGTATTCCCTGGAAAGATAACGAACAATACATTTTGATCCCACTTTTCTTTAAAGCGTTCGAGAGTAAAGGTTATATTTCCTTTGGAAGGGTCAGCAATAAAAACACGCCCATCCTTGATTGTCTTAACAACCACGAAATGCTTAAAGCCTGCGTAATGTATTGGCACGATAGCTGGATGATCCAGCTCAATCAAATCCTTTAACTCAGCCTTGAAGCCCCCAGCCGGAAAGCCCAGCGCGGTTACCAAACGCTTCATATCCAGCATTGAAAAGCCTCGACGCTCAACGATTCGCTCATTTTCACCGTAGTGAAGCAAACCTTCCATCACCTGGCGTTCTTGAAAGTTGCGCCCAAGATAATGCTGCAATACAGTCGTTAATGCTGCAGATCCACAGCTATAGTCATACGCCTGCCTAACAATATTACGGTATAAAACGCTAGATAAAGGTTCGACAACAGCTCTTTCTCGAACAAACGATTCACCCTCATTTAGGGCGACAGTATAATGCACGATCCCATTCGGCTGAGGTTCGATATCTTTAAATTGATGCACCAGATTCAAAAGAAGTATTGATGCTGTTGTTACAAGAACCATATTTCCATTTGCCTTAGGTTTCCGTTAAGTTTTTCCGCTTTCTATGCCGAAAAAATTATTACGTAAAGATACATTAATTACTTGAAAGGGAAAGATAACCAGTGCTCAAAATATGCTGAGACTAACCGGAACACCAATGATAATGCTCATTCTCTTAGAAAGGCCTTAATTGCGCCCAACATTGTTTCACCGATGCCAGACAGAAAAAAAGAGGCTTCACGCCTCTTTTAGATTTAGAATTTTTCTATCTCGGCGGCACTGACCGCCATTTCCTGGTAATTCCGATAATCAACTGCTCCGATGCTGGAGCCAAGCATATTGGATATTGAGAACAGCTCCATGGACGTCGCACTTTCAGCACTACCCTGGTGAACCTCATTAAGTACGATCACCGCGTAATCTCCACCCATAATTTCGAACCCAACAATATTATCTGCAAACTGTTCTTGCTTAGCTAAGGTAAACAGCTTGGTAACAACTTCACGGTTCAACATCACATCATCCCGTCGAACACCGTTATGCTGCTTCCAATTCACGCCCATTTCTTGAGCGACAGCAACAGCATCCTCACCCGCTGCGATTCTTGAACGATAAGCCTCTCCAACCGATGCCGCAAACTCTGCTGACTTACTTACTTTAATTTCGTCACGCACCTGCTCTTTTACAGATTCAAGCGGCAAAATGCTAGGCTCATGCAAAGCATCAACTCTAAACACAACAGAGCGACCTTCCGCAAATTCAATCAACTCACTGTTATTTTGCTCAGTAACCAGCTCATCCGAAAACAGCACCTTTTGTACTCTCGGGCTTGCGAAAATTTCATTCACAGTATCGCTAGAAACCCCAGCCAACTGCCTCACTTCAAGAGACAGCTCATCAGCTGCCTCTGCCAGATCAGGAGAAGAGTAAGTAATATCTGCAACATTTTCGGCCAGCTCCGCATATAACTGGTCAGCTTCTTCCTTACGATAACGCTCTTCAAGACCAGCACGCATTTCTTCAAATGCCGGAATTTCATTTGTTTCAATCGACTCAAGCTTAATCAAGTGATAACCAAATTCGGTCTTAACCGGAGCGGATACTTCTCCAGCGGCAAGCGCAAACAAAGCGTTCTCAAAATCCGCAACATACACGCCTTTACCAGAACGACCCAAATCACCTCCAGCAGACGCAGAACCTTCATCTTCTGACAACTCTTTAGCCAATGAATCGAACGCTTCACCTGCTAACAACCTAGCTTCTACTGCTTTGATTTTATCCAGTGCCTGCACTTCAGTCGTATCGTCATCAATTTTAATCAATATATGAGCAGCCGTTCGTTCTTCTTCACCTACGAATTCTGCTTTCTCAGTTTCGTACATTACCATGATTCGCTCTTCATCCACCTCAATTGATTCGGCAAGAGACGCGCGATCAATCGTTAAATAAGAGACATCAACATTACGCGCTTTCTTATACGCATCTTTATGCTCTTCATAATAAGTCGCGACATCTTCGTCACTTACCGCGATTGACTCTATATAATCACTTTTGAAAACTGTAGCCAGACCAAAGTCTCTTGTTTGACGATCCAATGCAACAATCTCATCTCTCTCGTTACCGACAACAAATGCTGAAGCGATCAAGCCTGAACGCGCCTGGTCAATAACAAACTGGGATTTCAAGGACTCTTTATATGATTTCAAAGTTAACGCAGCATTACGCAAAATCATCTGCATTCGTTCATTGCTGAACTTTCCATCGACCTTGAATTGGTCAATATTACGAATGTAGTTTTCAACAGCCTCGTCTGAGATATATAAATCTTTACCTTCTGCGTCCAATACCAAGATCTTTTCGTTGATCAGGCCTTCTAAAACTGAAGACTTTAACAAAGACTCTTCGATAAGATCCGGGTCTGCCCTTTCTCCCATCTGCGCAAGAATCTGGCGACGCTTACCTTCAACTGCCCTTAGGAAGTTACGCTCAGTAATCCCTTCACCATTCACCGTCGCTACTTCAGGTTCACCACTCAAACCTCCGACAATAGACTCTGCACCAAAAAGAGCAAAAACCACCACAATGACGCCAACAATAATCTTTGCGACAGTGCCTTGTGAATTATTACGAATGTCTTGAAGCATACCTTGATTCCTGATTCCCGGTTATTTCTTACTATGTTTATTCTTAATCGCTTACCGCCGCCGGCTTAATTTTTCAGAGCAAAGTCCTAAACCGTCATAAGCTTGTAATTTTTCTAGCCGCCGGATTGTACCCTACAGATCCTGATTTTAAAACAAATGAAATCACAAACGACTCCCCTTACTCACTGCATTAGTGAAAAATCCATCGTGTTGCCCCACAGCATTAGATTCAGACGCAAAATCTCCACGCTAAGCTAAACTTGTATAGCTCACTTAAAAACCTACTCAAGAACTCTTTTATGACCGCTACACACACTAAGCCACTCGTTCGCTCTAGGCTATCCAAATTCAATTCACCTCTTCTTGGTGCTTTTTTTTATCCTCGTCCTACTAATTGTAGGTAAAGCTAGCGCACAAACAGAACCCAGGTTATCCGAGTCATTTAGCGAAGCATCTTCTATGATCAAAGAAGCCAAGCTAAGTCAGCAAAAGATTAACAAAACAATCGCATCAACTGAGGCCTTACTTCGCGAATATCAAAGCTTATCGAGAGCCCTGGAACAAACAAATATAAACTTATCACATCAACAACAGATACATTCTCGCCAACAAACAACGTTGATTGACTATGAAGGCCAGCTATCGCAAGTATCGCAAACAGAGAACAGTTTGATACCAATGCTCCTGGAAATGATTGACTGGATTGATACGCAAGTAAATAACGACCTAGCTTTCCACCAACATAAGAGACTGGCACGTATCGCGGCACTCAAAGAAAAAGCATTTAACCCGGAAATACCGATAAGCCACCTTTACCACTCAGTGCTTGAAGCCTTTCAGATTGAAAACGAGTTTGGCTACAGCATTGAGTCATATCAGCAGGAGATCATAATTGATAACAAAGAAGTGGAAGCACAGATACTTCGGGTTGGGCGTATCGGAATGTATTTCCTCAGTCTTGATCAGCAAAGCGCTGGCTATTGGAGCCAACAAAAGCAAAGCTGGCTTCTGGCGAGCCCCGCCCTTCTTGAAAATGTTGCGCAAGGTATTAAGGTAGCCAAGAAGCAGCTTCCACCTTCCCTTTTAACACTTACTGTTGAAGCGGACGGAAATTAATACTATGAAACACCTCCAAAGCGCATTCATTATTTTCTGCCTGCTGACAACTCCTTGTTTGGCTAACGCTAGCACCGAACCGAACGGTAATCCGCAAAACACATTAAATAAGCTGTACCAAAAGATACAACAAGAAAGAACTCAGCAGGCTCAATCAAACCAAGCCCGAGAACGATCTTTTCAGCAACAAAAGCAGCAACAAAAAGAAAAACTTGCGGCCCTTCAAAAGGAGCTTTCCAATAAAAGAAAGGAACTTAAAACCCTCAACCAGACTGTTAGAAAAACCGAACAAAGCATTGACGATGCAAAACATCAGTTAGCAGAACGAAGTCACGCGCTAAAAGACCTGTTCTCTGTGTGGAAGCAAGCTGTTAAAGATGGTCAGTCGAATATGGAGGCCTCCATTATTAGTCATGAGTCACCTGCAAAGCTTGAAACATTTCGCATGCTGGCAACTAAAACAGCACTCCCCGACTCAGATGACTTAAGAGCCCTTTTCGAGCTACTTCAATATGATATTCAGCAAAACCGCCAAAGCCACACCTACCAAGGTGAAGTAATTACAGTAGATGGCCAGCGAAAACAGACGGTTATCCAACGCATTGGTACGTTTACCACGACCAGCGAAGGTAATTTTCTTGTTCACAACCCGGCGAATAACACTCTAAATACGCTTCCAATACAACCAAATTCAAAATACCAAAGAGTCGTTGAGCAAGCCGAATACCAGGCTCTAAGTCCCAACACACCCCTTACAGCGGTAATCGACCCTTCGAACGGTTTGATACTTGAACAGCTGGCACTGATTCCCAGCTTGGAAGATCGCTTCCACCAAGGCGGATATATTGGCTACGCCATTGTCACATTAGGTTTACTAGGGCTCTTACTAAGCTTGTTTAGATGGTTAACAATCAGCTACTCTCAACGAGCAATCAAAAAACAAATGAGATCACCGTAAATTGCAGACGCTAGCAATCCTCTTGGCCGAATAATTCAGGCCTATCAGGCATGCAAAGGAAATGAGGAAAGCAGTTCAAGTGACGAGCAAAGTACTCAGCTAAAACATGATACGCTTGAAGTTCAGCTACAAGAGATCGTTATGTCCGAGATGCCTAAGCTGGATAAGGGCCTGGGGACAATCAAACTACTCGCTGCAGTCGCCCCTCTTCTGGGCTTACTCGGCACCGTTGTTGGCATGATCAATACCTTTCAAAGTATTACTTTAGTCGGAAACGCAGACCCAAAACTAATGGCTGGCGGGATATCACAAGCGCTAATGACTACAGTTCTTGGACTACTGGTAGCCGTGCCACTACTATTCTCTCACAATCTGTTAGCAGCAAAGTCGAAAAAGGTTCTTATGTTCCTTAGCCAGCAAAGCCTAGGCTTTATTGCAAAATATATGAGTGAACAAGGCTCAATAGAAGCTAACGCAGCTCAAGACACTCGCCCTTCCAAGGCAGACTGTTAAGATGACGCAAATTGGTTTCGACTTTTACTCAAGCATTGATCAATTAATCAAGCTCGGTGGTTTACCTGTCGCGGCCATACTGGCTCTGAGTGTATTAATCTTTATACTTTTTTTTGAACGCTTACTATTCCTAAGTCTCAGCTTTAAAAATACAATTTCAATGTTGGAGAAGTACTGGAGCGAAAGTGCTAGCTTGGCAAAGTCAGGACTAAATTCCTGGGACAAGCAAAGAGTTCAGGAAGCGCTGCTTTCTGAGGCAAGAGCAATGACACGCCACTCTTTTTGGCTCTTGAGAGCAGCGATTATTGCTTGTCCGTTAATCGGGCTAATGGGCACGGTAAGTGGAATGGTACTTGTTTTTGATCAAATATCGTTAAGCGGAACTGGAAACCCTCGTTTGATGGCCTCGGGAATATTTCAGGCAACCCTGCCTACCATGGCAGGCATGCTGATATCGATTATAGGGCTTATTATGCAATACATTCTGCGCCGCTTAAGTTTGCGCGCACAAGGTATACTCAAGCATCAATTCCCCCTATTAGAAGAAGGGGGCGTCAAGGCATGAGAACGCGCTTTCCTTTTTTCAACAATGAAGAAGAAGACGTAGAAATCAATATGACACCAATGTTGGATGTCGTATTCATTCTGCTAATTTTCTTTATTGTTACCACCAGTTTCATTCGCGAAGCGGGCGCTAACATTAACCGCCCTCAAGCCCAGACATCCAGCACACTGCCTCAACAGGCAATTATTGTAGCAATCACAGCTCAAAATAAAGTGTGGATCGATCAACGGCAAGTTGAACCACAAACCATCAGACGCAATATTGAGCGTTTATTGAGTGAGTCGCCAGAAAGCACTGTCATCCTCCAGGCCGATGAGCATGCACGGACCGGTTTATTGATACAGGCATTGGACCAGTGCAAACTTGCAGGCGCCAAGAACATCGCCGTTGCGACACGCAAAGAATCAAACAGTGGAATCTAGGTTTATGGATAACACCATTTGTCGACTGCCGCTAAGTCAAAGCCTTACACGTTGGGTACTCGCCGCCCTATTAGCCATAATCTGTGTATTAGCCATTAGCAAGCTTATGACGAGTCTGATTACTCCGCTTAGCGTCGAAGCTGCGATCTACAAATTTCTCAGCATTGACTTCATTCGGATTGAAGCAAACTCTTCAAGCGCGCCCGAGCAAGAAGAAGAGCTGCCACCACCCGAAGAAGCAGAACCTGAACCACCCAAACCCAAACTAATCGATCAAGCAGCGTTTAACCCCCGGCTTCCAAAGCTTTCGCTAGACTTGAGCCCTATCGATACACCTTCGGTGCCACTTTCATTAAGCCCACCTGAATTCCCGGCAAGTTCCCTTAAACCCATACAAAGTGCCGCCCCGAGTTTTGATGAGCAACTGTTTCCCTTGCTCACGCCAGACCCGCTCTACCCCAGAAGAGCAAAACGCGCAAGACTGGAAGGATGGGTTAATATTAGCTTCACTATAGGCTTGAATGGAAGCGTGAGTGATGTACAAGTCCTAAGCGCCGAACCAGAGGGCATTTTTGAAAACAACACCATACGTGCCGTCAAAAATTGGAAATTCAAACCTCAGCTTCTCGGGGGAAAGCCTAGCACTCGTCGGGTTGTTCAAACCATTAATTTTACTCTGGAAAAATAATGCTTTGGTTTATGTTTCGACACGCACATAGACGCCTTACTTTCCTGGTATTATCCGTGGCTTTGCTGAGCACCGGCGAAGCCTGTTCTGCTGACTATTCATTCAATGTACCGAGCGAGGTTTTGGAGTTACAGCCGAACAAGCATGCCCAAATCAATAGCCGAACCCAGCGAACACTTGCCCAAGCCTGGAGCGACTTTGAAAAGCAGCAAAGTGCCAAAGCACTTAGCACTCTAGAACGCGTTATTTCTGAAAATCAGCACAATCCCGTGGCTACATCTTATGCGCTCTATTCTGCCTCTCAGATCCTTGCTCAACTCGAACAATATGAACTGGCGATTGGCTTAATACAATTGCTTTTACGACTAGACTCTCTGAATGAGTCGTCCCAGGTTAAACAACATCTGCTGCTTGCCCAGCTGCAAATTCAAACAGGGCACTTTAGTGAAGCAAGCCAAGCGCTGCAAACACTCATATCATCCCAACAACCGAATCAGAGTATAGAACCAGAACAGCTAAGTGAGTGGTATTACTTACTGTCTTATTCACAGTTCCAGACTAAAGACTACTCAAACTGCTTTAACAGCGCCAAACATGCCTTAAAATTGGCTCACCCTAAGCAAGAAGCGCTTTATCAACTACAACTCAATAGCTTATTAGCGCTTAAAGATTACCCCGCGAGCAGACTTATCATCGAGAAGCTAATATCGCTCGAACCCACCAAAAAGGCTTATTGGCAACAATGGGTGCGTATAGCGATTCAATTAGGTGAGCATCAACAAGCCCTATCGGGCATGGAACTACTAAAAGAAACACAAGCCCTTAGTGCTACAGAAGTTTTACACTTATCACAATTACAGCTATCAGAAGGCCTACCTTTCCAGGCAGCTCTAATCCTCGAAGCCGCTCTAAGCGAGAAAACTGTCAAAGCCACAGCTGCGAATATTAAAAGGCTAGCCTATAGCTGGGAACAGGCAGGCCATAATGAGAAAGCCATAGATATACTAAGTTCTAGCTCCTTTATCACCAACTACCAGGACTCTGCTGACAACCTAGCAATTTTAAAACAGTTAAGCCGGCTCTTGGTTAAACAGGCCTTATGGAATGAAGTGATTCAAGTCATCCACGAGGTGAGTGGAGGTTCCTACATGCAATGGTTAGCTCTCGAGAAAGACTATAACAAAGACAAGGTTTTGATCGGTCTGGAGTTAGGTAGGTCTTTATTTTATTCTGACAAACTCAATATGGCTGAAACTTTGTTTACTGCGCTTGACGATCACTTGAGTAAGCTAAAACAAAGCAAGGCAAACCGCCACCAAGCCGACACTATCGATATTCACATCATCGAAAAACAATTAGCTCAGTGGACAAATTACCTTGCCAACATTAGCAAGCATTAGACGTTTAAAAGTCGATAATGCCTTGGACAGGCTCATCTATCGTAAGCTGCATTAACTCTTCATTACTGAGATTTTTGTACTTATCTGCTAGCTTGGCAATGCTCTTAACCAGCCCTCGGCAATCTTTTCCTGCCGCCTCACACTTATCCATATAGCGCTTAACAGTTGGCTGAAATGCCTTGACCCATGCTTGCTGCTCAGGCTCACTAAACTTTATAATTTCAACACCCTGCTCGGCCAAGGTATTTTGTGCAGTTTGTGCAAATTCTTCAGTGCGCTGCACAACAGCCAAAGCCAATTTCTGCTGAAAGTCCGACAGTAACTGCTTGGTTGGTTTATTCAGCCGATCAAAGCTACGACGATTCATACAAGTCTCAATGGTCGTTGGTGCAATATTCAACTCTGTATAGTACTTGGCTTGCTCATAAATTTTAAAAGGAATAAAGCCCATATCAACCCAAACGATTGCATCAACCACGCCTTGCTGTAGGGCTGAATAGATCTCTGGAAACGGAATACGAACAACAGAGTAGCCTAAGTCTTCTGCCGCACCCGGCGCATTCATAAATGACACCACCTTTTTGCCTTTTAAGTCTTCAGGTCTACGAATAGGTGTTTTGCTCATTAAGCTTAGAGGTCTCACTGGCATAACATGTGCTGGATAAACACCTCGTCGAGTGAACTCCTCAGCCAAGCCATCAGCCATTAGCTCGTTCACAATTCGTGCAGTTAAGTAAGGGTTGGAAGGGGCTATATAGGGGAGCTGGATGGTTTTAAACAACTCAAAACCTTTTGCTTCGGCCAGTGTATAACACGTCCCAAAATCAGCCACGCCAGCGCGTAAAGCTTTGAAGCCTCCGGTGACACCATAGAGAGACCCACCGCCATACATTTTAATTTGCAATTCGTTGTTGGTTTTACGTTGTATCCAATCAATCCCTTTCTGCCAAACCGGTGGTAAATGAGAAACAGGAGGCGCCGGGTGTGCAAACTTCCACTGTGTCACTTTGCCACTCGTCGGGATCGAACCACCCTCCTCTAGCAACCAGGCGTCAACAGGTGTCGCGGAATAGGAAGTTGACGCGCCACTCATGAAGGCCAACACAAACCCAAGCATACGAAGCATTGCTTTAATTCTCTTAAACAACTCTTTTTATCTTTTATTATCGATATTGTTAACACTTAACGCCTGACTGACAGCCAGTTGGATATCCATAATTATGACAAATATCAATTCATGGACTACATTGTATAAACCTACAGTTCTATAAGAGATTGGTCAACGTGTCAGCCACAATCACCGACGATATTCCCTATTCAGGTTACTGCGCCCCTGGCTATGAAGCCGTGAAGGAGGCTTTTCTAGTAAACCTCAAAGAACGGAATGAAATTGGCGCTAGCGTTGCCGCCTATAATCACGGCGAAAAGGTAGTCGACTTATGGGGGGGGGGGTATAAGGATAAAGGTAAAACACAACTCTGGGAGGAGGATACTCTTTGCTGCGTTATGTCCGTTACCAAAGCTATCGCTTCCCTCGCTGTACTCTCACTTGCGGACAGAGGAATCATCGATCTCGACCAGCCTGTCTGCACGTATTGGACAGAGTTTGCTCAGGCGGGAAAAGACAAAATCACAGTACGCTGCGTTTTGGCTCAACTCGCAGGCGTTCCTGTTGCCGATGCAGCGCCTGCCGGTTCCCTCTATCAAAAAGGGGTTGTCGAGCAAGCATTAGAAGTTCAAGCACCACTTTGGCCCGCAGGCTCTACTCCCTGCTACCACTCTTTTACTCAT
The DNA here is from genome assembly GCF_001635845.1 of Oleiphilus sp. HI0132. Lineage (NCBI taxonomy): Bacteria > Pseudomonadati > Pseudomonadota > Gammaproteobacteria > Oceanospirillales > Oleiphilaceae > Oleiphilus > Oleiphilus sp. HI0132. Next base: position 13,174 of record NZ_LWGJ01001230.1, read on the forward strand.
GGCCCTCTGTGCCAGGCTTTGATCAGTAAGTGTACCGGTCAAACCTTAGGGCAATATTTGCAAGAAGAAATATTTGGGCCAAACAATATTGAATTCTACCTAGGCATGAATGAAAGCCAGATTACTCGTTGCGCCGATATCGTCATATCTAATGGTGTTCCTACCTTACAACAAGTCAACGACCCAAACTCTTTACTTGCTAGAGCTTGGAAACCAATCCCGGACCCTCAGCGTATGTTTGAGGACCCTGATTTCCGAACCCACGAGTTCGGGTCTGGCAATGGCCATAGTAACGCTAGAAATATCGCAAAGATTTATAGCCTATTGTCAATGGAAGGAACTATCGATGAACTCAATCGAGACCATCGACTTATCAGCAAAGCGGCCTTGGAAGACGCGATAAAAGAGCAGTGGGATGGTGTTGAAGTCATGACCCACCGCCACTTTCGCTATGGAACGGGCTTTATGTTGAACAACCCGTATTTTAAAACAGGTGACAACCCTAGAAGCTTCGGCCACCCCGGTTTAGGCGGCGCTATTGCTTTTGCTGACCCAGATGCAAAAATCAGCTTTGGCTATTGTGGCAATCGAGTACACCCGATTAATGAAACAGGGCCCTGCGCCAAAGCCTTAATTGATGCTTTGTACAGCTGCATATAGCAACGCCAGCCAACTAAACCTAAGCAGTCACTGGCCCGCTATGAAAACGAAATTCTTCATCTGGCTGCTCGATTAATTCCTGCTCTTTCTCTCTGAAAAAAGCGACTCTCTCGTCGAGCCCTTCTTTGCAATAACCCGAAGCAAGTTTTAGATAGTCTTGATAGTGACGAGACTCCGACTTGAGCAAAGAAATATAAAAGTCCTTTAACTCATCGTCTAGCAAGGGCGCTGTCTTGGCAAAGCGCTCGCAGGAGCGCGCTTCAATAAATGCGCCAATGATCAGTAGATCAATCACACGGTCAGGATCTTGTTTTCGGACAGAATCTCTAAGCCTTGCTGCATAGCGTGATGCCGTCATGTGACCGTATGCCAGTTTACGTTTTTTGATAAATTTCATTACCTGTTCGAAATGCCTGAGCTCTTCACGAGCCAAGCGAGACATCTTCATCAGCAAGTCTGGATTACCCGGATAACGGTGAATCAGGTTAAGCGCTGTCATTGCTGCTTTCTTCTCACAGTGAGCGTGATCCAGCAGCATGATATCCTGATTAGCCAGGGCATTTTCGACCCAAAGGTCAGGGGTTTCACAGCCAAGAAAGCTATATATTTCACTTAAGTCCTGGTTTATCTCACTCACAAACATTACTCACTGATATCTTCATCTAAATTTAAAAATTCTTTCATAGCACACCAAGACGCTAGCTTATCCTCTTTCGACATGGCTGCATTGGCAGGACTGGTCGAAGGTAAGTTCAGGGTTGTATCAGGAGTAACTGAAACGCCGATAAACTTCTTGTACAACTTGGCTGCAGCCTGACCGTTAAACGCAATCAGCTTAATACTCGGGTTCTGTTCAAGCATGCCTTGAATATCATTCGCCTTCATAGTGGACTGGTCGATATTCGAATCCAGACTTCCTGGGCGGTAGCATGAATGAGCGACATCCCAAATCGCGATACCGCAGCGTTTAGCCTCTTCCAGGCGTTGCACATAAGGCAAGGCCAGGTCAAAACTGCATAGTTGCGCCAATATCCACCAGAAGGCATTGCGAGGATGTCCGTAGTATTGCTGCTCTTGCAGGGATTTAACACTGGGCATCGTGCCTAATATTAGAACTGTTGGCTCTTCTCCAAGCACCGGAGGAAAGCCTTTATCGATTACTTTTTGCGTTTCAGCCATTATACTTCACACTAATAACGCTAGAACTTTAATGCCACCGCTGAAGATGCCTTGATCGCCTTCTGCGTTGCCGCCTCAATTGTTTCATCCAAGGCCAGTGCAACCCCCATACGGCGTTGCCCCTTTACTTCGGGCTTGCCGAACAAGCGCAAGTGCACATCAGTATCAGACAAACATTCTTCAAGGTTACCAAAGCAAAGTTGTTTG
>NZ_LWGJ01001231.1:0-2878 GCF_001635845.1 Oleiphilus sp. HI0132
GAGTGAAAACTGGTTCAGCTTGACCAAGATAACACAGCCTTGCTTACTAAACGGGGCATGGTTGCTTCCAGGCGGATTACGTATATAGGTTCCAGCGCCAAAGTCTCCTGTTTCATCTGAGAATACGCCCTCCAATACAAAAATCTCTTCACCCATTGGGTGAAAGTGCTCAGAGAAAGACGAGCCAGGCTCATACATTACAATGCTCGTGGTATGCCCCGATTCCTTAGCTTCTCGCTCCAAAGGTTTACGCCAAACACCGGCAGCAGGGCTTTTATCCCATTCCATTTTCGCTGTATCGAGAGCCAGCTTTTCCGAAAAATCCATATTTAACATTGTTAATACTCATACCTTGTGAGCATTAACAATACAGTGAAAAAAAAGACCTGACACCTTTTTTATTATTAACGGTAACAAACAGGTATATACGCATTGCCTTAAAGCCTGGGCCACAAAAATATTGATTAAGCCTTAACGAAAGCCCATAAAAAAATCCGACAATGTTGCCATCATCGGATTTTCTATTCAGCCTTATGCTAGTTTTTTACATGACTAAGTATTTCAGACTCTACTACTCAAATGAGTCCAGTATCACTTCAGACATACTTTTTCTTGAAGCATTGGTGATATACCGATATTTCTTAAACCATGACCAGTGATGGTGATACTCTACATCCACATCGATTGAGGCATTACCACTGTTTTCGTATTGATTTGCATTGCTCAATGCGAAGGTCATTGGGTGACCGTCAACAAACCATGGAAGTACCAATAGGTTTTGGAAAGACCAGATATTAATGGATTGCGGCATATTATTGTGAGGTGTGTTCTCACTCATAATGATGGGGTAGTAATAATCGTAGTAACCAGACGGGTGCTTCGAGACATACTTCACACGTCCATCTACAGCTAGATCAGACACACATGAATCAATGGACTCTTCCCTGTTAGAGCCACATGCACTATGCAGAGGTACAACACTGTCATCGCCGCCTGTAATCAGCGGGTGCGTAACGAGACCAAAAAGCTCATCACCCGTACCTGCAATACGCAAGTTAGGGATCGAATTAGACGTACCAGACGCGGCTAAGCCTCGAGCAATTTCAGGCTGCAATTCATACGTCATACCAATTCGCGTGCTGGGCAATGTAATATCTGCACCAATCCAATCGGAAATAGCATTAGCAATAGTAGAGCCGTAGTTGATACCATTAAACAGGTCAACACCTATGTTCGCCAGGTCAGTACCACCACCGGCACCCGCCATGGCGATGACCGCGTCAATGTTTAAGTTATTGGCATAATCACCCAACAGTGAAGCATTTTGAGGATCCATAACATAACGCATTACGATATCGCCCGTTGAGTGCAATACCAACACACAACCATCAACACAAAAGTTAGGTGTGTCTGCGAAGATTTCTTGCAACTGATTGGCAACAAGCTCACCATTATTACCTGGTCCAGTTAGGTGTTTACCTGAATCATAGTAAAGAATTCTAGCATGTGGGTCTGCCGTCTGATTGATCGATCCATCTCCATGCCGAACAATACCGTTACCGCCGTTGTATAGTTCAGACGTCCCCCAATATCGATAGCCATCTTCCTTACCGTTGTCACCTGGATCAGCGGCAATATGCGTGGGCCAATACCCTTGGATGAGTAAAATATTCTTACCCGCAATTTGACCTGCGAAGCTAGAAAGGCTAGACGCCGCCATGCATAAAGCGACGATATACTTGAGTATCTTCATGATAATTCTCCTGTCCTTTTATCTTTATTTTTAAGAGCTTAATTATGTGTTGAGTAGTGATTTAAGAGCTTGTCTGCTACAGAAAGTTGCTAGCCTTAGTGAGTACTCCCTAGTTGATTTAAGAAATCCAAACGTGATTGCGCGCTCTCGTCGATGTATGGAACGTCGTCATATTCGCTAAAAGAGAAACCGGCAACAGGATATGTAGACGCGCCGACCAGCCCTTGCTCCACGGTATATTTTGGTGCAGACGCCCCCCTGGTAAACGAAAGATCCCTGAGTTCATAAGGCCCTTCATGGCCCATATTTTTAAGTGCTGCGATGTGTGCTTTCAGTAAGAGCACACCGCTCTCTGAGTTGAGCTCTTCAACCGTATTCAGGTGCACAAGAGGTGTGCCTAAATCAGCAGCATAAAGATTTGCTTTAATGGCATGCAAGCCGGGAGCAGAGGTCGTCACCTGCATTGGAATCTTGAGGTATTCTCCTTCAACCTCGACCTCACCAAGCCCCTCTATAGACGCAACCGTCTTGGGGTACCTTATTAATGAGGTAATCGCATAGGTATTTCCATCAATCGTAAACTCGGCAACAACATCCATGTCTCCCTGATCGCTCACAGGAATATTGCTGAGGTCATCAAAATGCAAGCTGTATTGCTGGTGAGCATGATTAGAACCGTCATCTGAGCGAATAACACCTTGGTTTTTCGCGACAATCTGTCCACCAACTCGAACTAGCCCCGTGACATGCACAGAGTTACGAGCTTGTATGCCTGTCACATCTGCGACGGCGACAACAGGTTCGCCAGGGTAATAGTTAAACTTAGAGGTCTTGAGAGCAATACGAGGCCCTACCTCTTGTATCTCTCCATCAACGTCATCAAGATTGATCGGTCGACTAGACTGTACGGCCCGATTGGGTAAATACTCAACCAAGTCCTGTTGCTGATGAATCGGGCGCGAAAAAGTAGGGTATTTAATCTCCTGAGCAAAATGAGACGCTATTTGCTGGAAGCGATATTTGACCTCTCGCCCCTCAAAAGGATCATTCCTGTCTTCAATAGCTAAAGGCGCGTCATCGGGAGACATGTTCGCAGTCTCTGCCAAAGACTGAGCTTCAACACCA
>NZ_LWGJ01001232.1:0-2050 GCF_001635845.1 Oleiphilus sp. HI0132
TGAAGCTTATTAATTGTAAATATCTTGTCATAAGAGAGTCGACCATAATTAGTCAAAGGTTTACTGGCTATAAACGGTTAATTTTTGATTTACTGTACAACTGTTATGGTTCTCAGGATTTGCTAATTTGTCAGACAAATTTGATGAAGGACTCACTTATTGCGGCTCGACACAAGAATGTTATATCTAATATTGTAACTATTCCTAACCCGGTGAGTATACAAAGAGTGGGGTTGATGTTAGATAAAAGTGAGCTTGTTAGTAATAGTGAACAGTGTTTTGAAATTATTATGGTTGGAAGACTGGTCGCGATTAAGAATCATGAGTTAGTAATATCGGCTCTCGCTAGGATAAAAAAACAGCAGCCCTATAATTTCAAACTTCGTGTACTTGGTGATGGCCCGACAAAAAATGAACTGAAAACACTAGTCGAAGCAAACGGTCTTAATGAAAACGTGGAGTTTTTGGGGAATATGGATAACCCCTTCCAATACATGAATAAAGCTAATTTAGGTGTTGTGGCCTCAATTAGCGAAGGCTTTCCGAATGTTTTATTAGAAATGATGGCTGCTGGAACTAACAATATTATTACGACTCCATGCACAGGTGATTTGGATCAACTACCAAATATTTCTATTACAAATGACCATAGTGTTCATTCAATGACGAACGCTATTTCAAGCGCATTGATTACTAAACAAGATTACTCGATGAAGTATCGAAATTATGTTCAAGAGAGAGATGTCTCAAACTATTGGGCTATTATCGATAAGTACCTGAAAGCATAAAGAATGCAAGGCGAATACCTTATAAAATGAAAGTCATTGTAATTGGAGCTTTGCCAAGCTCATTGTTGAATTTTCGAAAAGCTCTAATATTGGATTTGATCTCTAAAGGGCATGAAGTTGTTACTGCTGCATCTGGTGCGACTTCGGCAGAAGTGCAGGCTATTGAGAAGCTCGGGGTTCGTTATATCGACTTTCATGTTGAGCGGAATGGGTTGAACCCAGTTTCAGATATCAAAACCTATTGGAGGTTGAGGAAAATATTCAAAGTAGAGCAGCCCCAAGTGATTCTTGCATACACTATCAAGCCAGTTATCTGGGGTGGAATAGCCGCTAGAGCAGTCCCTAACAGTAAATTCTATGCACTTATCACAGGTTTGGGTTTTGCTTTTCAAAGGGGAGGTTTTAGAAGAAACCTCTTAAGGCTACTTGCTTGTAAACTTTATAAGTTTGCATTGCTCAATGCTCCTAAAGTTATCTTTCAGAATAGGGATAATAAGGGAGAATTTCTAAGTAATAATATAATTACAGTGGAGCAGTCTGCTTGTATTAACGGCTCAGGTGTTGACTTGGGGCGTTTTTCTATATGTGAGTTTCCATCAAATGGCTTTAAAGTTCTGACTATTGCACGTTTACTTGGTGAAAAAGGTTTACGTGAATATGCAGCAGCAGCGAAAGAAATCAAGAAGACGTTTCCCAATGTAGTCTTTCAACTGGTTGGGCCTGAAGACCCTTCACCAGATGGAATTCCCATTGAAGAAGTTAATGAGTGGCATCAGGCGGGTTATATAGATTATGTTGGTGAAGTTAAGGACGTATACCCTGTTTTAAAAAACTGTAACGTATTTGTTTTAGCTTCGTACCATGAAGGGATGCCTAGAACTGTTCTCGAAGCAATGGCTGTTGGTCGTCCAGTTTTGACAACAAATGTACCGGGTTGTAAGGAAACTGTGAGGCAAGGTGTAAATGGGTTCTTGGTCGATAAGCAGAGTGTAACCCAGTTAGTTGAAAAATTAACTTGGTTTATTTCAAACCCGTCAGAGCTAGTTGAGATGGGCGGTATGAGTCGAGAGATAGCTGTTGAGAAATTTGATGTTTCTAAAGTTAATAAAGAAATTCTAGAGATAATGGAAGTAAGTTAAGTGAAGCGAATATTTGATGTAGTTATAGCTGTTATGGCAATTATAATTTTTAGCCCTGTAATTTTGATAGTTGGGCTAATGATTAACTTGAAACTAGGTCGTCCCATCTTATTTAAGCAAGAG
>NZ_LWGJ01001233.1:0-2026 GCF_001635845.1 Oleiphilus sp. HI0132
TTATCTTTTAAGCCCGGGCACTGGGCGTTTAGGTCGACGTGGCTTTCTGGGAACATTTGAAAGATCCAGAGGCATTCGTTCTTTTGCTTATAACGAAACCAGAGTACGACATCGCCTTTACGAGAAGAGTCATTGTAAGTGCGAAACTTCAGGCGACTGGATGTCCGGAAGCTGACATCCTCAACTCTAAGGCCCTGATCATCGAAGTAAAAGCCACCGTTTTTGAGGTAAACCGGCGTTAAGGCAATAGTTATGATGACCATGGCGCCAAGCCAGGCGCTGCGGATTAGGTTCTTTTTAGTTATTTTCATTATCGATAAGACTAAACGTTGTTATTGTGCCTTTAAGCGTAGCAACGATTAGCCTATGTCGCAATATTCCGCCTACTCTTCAGCAAAACATGAGTAGGTTTCAAAGGCTTCGAAGTGATCTTTGGGGATCGAATACAATAAGCTGGCGAGGTCATCGCAGCGGTTGATCCAGTCGCTACCTACTTTTTTGGCCGCATCTCGCATAGACCATTGCAAAGCCTTCAACTTATCCAGCACAGTTTCTAGCAGTAGCGCGACAACCTCAAGCTCTTCACACTCTCTAGCATTATGCTCAACCTCCAAGCAATCGGCCGCCTCACTGAGCCAACGCCGAACCTCTGAATCCCATAAACCTGAATTACGGTAGAGTTCCTCCAGGCCTTTGATGATCAACATGGAACGCTCTGTCTGTGCAATACTTTGCACCTCTCGCATCCCTACAGCACATTGCTTTGCAAGTTCCAACCAATGCACCATAAAACGCTGCTGCACCACCAAGTAACGCGATAGTTTGGGCATAAACTCTATGGGGATAACTTGAGCAAGGCCCTGGGCATTCTTACGCAGCATCTCGACGACAGCATGACATATATCACGATCAACCGCCTCTGATTCAGCCTGAATTAAAGGAATTAACTGAGAAGGCCCATAACCTCTCGGACGCAATTTTTTTCGATAGGCTTCATCAAGCATAACAGCAAGACCAACAACCTGAGCATCGAGACTATGCTTATCTCCGATAATGCCTTGCGGCCAGCCTGAACCGTCTTTACGTTCTTTATGCTCTTTGACTGCACGCCCTACCCGCTCGGACAGATTAGGTATATTTTCAAGAAACTCGCCCCCCAAAGACAACTGCTGCACATACATTTGTCGCTTTTCGCTATCGGGAAGCTTGTCAAAAATGGCAGCAATATCAGGGTCAATATTCAAGAAGCCTGCATCATGCATTTGTGTTGCGGTGAAGACAACTTCCATATCTTCATCATTGAGTCCAAGCTCAAGCGCAATGAGTATTGCAAAACCGGTAGCACTTTGAGTTGAATTAAAACGGGGCGATAAGCGATCTGCAAAAACTGTCAGCTTTTGAGATAGCAGTGGATAAGCACTGATTAAACCACACTGTCGAACCAGTTCCTTGGTTAAATCCATGCGATCCAAGCCCTTCAAGACCTTATTCTGTGCCTTACGAATCGAGTCAAACAATTCACTAGGTGATACGGTACTCGCCAAGCTAACTTGCAGTTCTATGGGAAGTTCCAGCTGAAAGCGCGCAATCTTATTGGCAACGTCTTCAGTGAGGTAGGTTCCTTTGGGTACAACTGTTGCCCCACGGTTATTACATATGTCTTGCGTCGTTAAAACCGGGTTATATTTATTAATTTCTACCAAGTGATCAGCATAAGGGTTCCGCTCTGAATACTGGTCCATATTAATAACGCTCCATTCAAGTCGTGCCACCCGCTTGGCAGGTGTATCTACAGCCAAAAGATAAATATATATTTATCACATTTTTAAACTTTAAGAATTTGAAAAATATAATTTTTTCAAATTCTATTAGTATTATTTAGATCATTTTAGGTCAAAACAGGCCAAATTGATTAATACTCATACAACACAGCACTAAATACAGGTCTTCGTTTTGCGTAGCGAAGAGCATACAAACCTAATTTTAATTCTGGAAACGGATATATAGACTATAGAGAAATCGAAAG
>NZ_LWGJ01001234.1:0-2562 GCF_001635845.1 Oleiphilus sp. HI0132
CAAGGTGTTTTACTTCTGAGCCTCGTTGATCTTCGCAATATGCGACTTCGGTGAACTCCTTATGGGTGTCCAATCCGACAAAAATTATGGTATTGTTTTTCATGGTGCTGGCCTCCGCTTATATGGTATGACACATATATTATGGCTCTGGCTTTGCTAACCCACGATAGGAGGTCAGCACTCTTTTGGGACGTGGGGAGTCATTATGTCTATGTTCAGGAGAGTTATTTCCGGGGTTTAGAATGATCCAAATACCGTGTTTAATATTATCTGCAACGCTAATTTATTCAATTTTATTATTACTTAGCGGAGAAGCATTGCCTCTGCGTTTGATTATTATCTTCTTATTGGTATTGTGTTTTTGGGGCTATATTTTATTCAAATCAACAGAGTCAAGATTACTATCCTTAACTAAGCTCTTGGCAACTACTTTTAGCTATATGTCTGCACAATCATTGTTAGTCAGCGTTGGGTTGCTTATACATTGGGCAATAGAGGGGCCTACCGTTTTATCAGTCATGCAACTTCTACTGTTGTTTGTGGTGTGCTTCTTATGGTATTTGTCATCAGTAAGGCTTCTAAAAAGCAAAGTATTCTCATAGCTTCATGACCCATAACTTATTATCAAACAACATAACCAGCAGCTCCACCGGACTCCGCAAAATGTGTCGCGCTTTTTGCAGAAGCAAAAAGGCACGCCAATTTTGCTCCTCCGGTGAGCTGGGCGTTATAATTTTTAGTTGGTTCGTTTCATTGCCGTTTTATAAACATCACCACGTTCACGCTTACCAACTGAAATCACTGTCACAGTAATTATTTCGTCGTTTACTTCATAAACTAAACGGTAACCAGCTTGTCTAAGTTTTATCTTGTATAGGTCATTTGCCCCAGAAAGTTTTGCACTTGGTATTCTCGGGCCTTCTAATATTTCGGTTAGCTTTTTTTTAAATTGCTCTTTTATAGTAGCGCCAAGTTTATTCCATTCTTTAAGTGCAGACTTTTTAAACTCAAGCTCATAAGTCATTTAAGTTAACCTTAACGCTTTTCTCATTTTTTCGTTGTTCAGCAAGAGCTATTAACTCAAGGTCCTCAACGCGGTCCATTAAGTACTCATAGGCTTCGGCAGGCACGCAGTAAAAAGCAGGTTCATTTCTATTAAGTACCGCAATTGGTTTGCCATCAGCACTTAAAGCAACTTTCATTGGGTTAGCCTTTAATTCGCTAATACTAGCGGCAGCTTCTGTTAATATTCGGGTTGTCATAAAATCACCAGTACTATAAAGTGGTCGTTAATTAGGTCTTATTGTAGGCCGTAAAATATAACAAGGCAATCAAAGATCGCCCACAAAAACATGTGGGCTGGACCGTCGCTGCGCTCCGGCCCTTTATTGCGGCGTTAGCTGTAAAAATAATCTTGCCACTTCGTACGTTTAAGCGTACGATATTATTTTCTGTTCAGGAGAATAAAGATGAATATTCTTACGGCAAGTGAAGCCAGGGCAAACTTATACCGGCTTTTAGATCAAACTTCAGAGACTCATCAGCCAATAACTATTTCAGGCAAAAGAAATAGCGCTGTATTAGTCTCCAGTGAAGACTGGGAGTCAATTCAAGAAACCCTTTATCTTTTAACTGTTCCGGGTATGAGAGAAAGCATTAAAGAAGGAATGGCAGAACCTATTGAAGATTGTTCTAAGGAGCTTGATTGGTGAGTTGGGAACTCGTATATACCAAGCAAGCTCAAAAAGATGCAAAGAAACTTGCTTCCTCAGGTCTCAAAAGTAAAGCAAAATATTTGCTGCAAGTTATCGAAGAGAATCCGTTTCAAACACCACCACCATTTGAAAAATTGGTTGGTGATTTATCTGGTGCAATTTCACGACGTGTTAACATCCAGCACCGGATTGTTTACCAAGTTTATGAAGAGCAAAAAGTCATAAAAGTTCTGCGTATGTGGACACATTATGAGTAATACCAAAATTTGTTCAGCTAACAAGTTGCTCAAGTCGGATTGTGGTAAATTGTCATCTTGTTTGCAAAGAGCCGCAAACAAACCGCCAATTCACCACAACCGCTTAGCAAGGCGTTAGGTTTCCGAGTGCCCAACAATTAGTGTACACCCTACTATAGTTATATAGACCTTATGTGGAGGTGCTCATGGCACGTAAAAAAACTCAAGCTTACTCTGAAGAATTCCGAAAAGAAGCAGTGAAACGCTGCGAAAAACCGGGCGTCACTCAAGCTCAAGTTGCTAAAGAACTTGGAATTAGCTCCCAACAAATCGCGAACTGGAAGCGTCAATTTATGCGCTTATCTGATAAACAATTCAACTCTGTTACGGCGTTTTTCAAGGTAGTTGTCGCCTGAGCATTTAAGCTGCTTGTTTTTCCTTCTCCGGGTTCAACTTAACGTCACCCACTTTCTCCCAGTTCCGCGTAGCTTTTGACCACCTTATTTGGTTCTTTCTTTTCATCTTGCGATAAAGCTCATCCCTCTTCGATAATATTTCTTCATCCAGACCTAAGTGCCTTTGCTCTGGGGTAACAAAGTTAATTCGACTAT
>NZ_LWGJ01001235.1:0-3621 GCF_001635845.1 Oleiphilus sp. HI0132
TCTGGAGAAGAAAAAGGCTCTAGAGAAGAAAAAAGCTCTNGAGAAGAAAAAGGCTCTGGAGAAGAAAAAGGCTCTAGAGAAGAAAAAAGCTCTNGAGAAGAAAAAGGCTCTGGAGAAGAAAAAGGCACTGGAAAAGAAAAAAGCACTGGAACTTGAAGAAGCCCTAAAAATCAAAGAGCGTGAATTGGCTCGACAAGCTCAAGAGAAAGTCTTACTGGAAAAGATGCGTAAGCTTGAAGAGGATCGACTTTTAGAAGCAAAAGCTGCTGAAGAAAAGGCGCGCCAAGCTGAGCTCGAAGCCGCGCATGCCTTTGAAGTGAGTGAGGTCGAGCGTTTTATGGCTGCAATTAAACGTAAGGTGCAAACCAGATGGCGTATTCCTCCCAAATCAACCGGTTTAAGCGTCACCTTAACAATAGAGCTTTTACCAAGCGGTGAGTTAAAAGCGGTTGGGATTAAAAGTACTAGCGGAAACCCGGTCTATGATCGCTCAGCAGAGCATGCTGCTAGCAGCATTAGTACCTATCCTGTTCCTGATGATGTAAATATATTTGATCGGCACTTTCGTAAGTTCTCGATGCGATTTTCACCTGTTGATTAGTGAACGTTTTTTAGATAAATGTTCTTGTGACGAAATTCTGAGGTTTGAATGAAGAAGTTTCTAATACTGATATTAACTGCATTTGTATCGGCAGCAGTAAATGCCGAGCTTGTAATCGAAATAGAGGTGGGCTCGGCAAGTGCTCAGCCTATTGCGATCGTTCCGTTTGCAAATAAAAATGCATCGCCATTGCCTGAGGATGTATCCAAAATTATTGCAAACAATCTTCAACGAAGTGGTGATTTTGATACCTTGCCGACCTCGCGTATGCTCGGCTTACCTGAACGCTTCGACCAGGTGCACTTCAGAGACTGGCGTAGGCTAGGGCAGAGTTATATTGTTGTTGGGAGTGTCACGCATCAAAATGGTTCTAAGCAGGTAATAGTAGACTATGAACTTGTTGATATCTTTACTCAAAAATCTCTCATTAGCGAGCGAGTAAAAGCAAGCCCTACAAGCCTTAGAAAAACAGCGCATTATATTAGTGACCGTGTGTATCAGCAGATTACGGGTGTCCAAGGCGTGTTTTCTACCAAGATCGCATATATAACCGTTAAAGAGTTAACCAACAAGCAGCGTCAGTACCGCCTAAATGTTGCAGATGCTGATGGGAAAGGGGCTTATACACTGTTTACTAGTCGCGAGCCTATGTTGTCTCCTTCATGGTCTAATGATGGGCAGCACCTGACTTACGTGTCTTATGACTCTGGTCGCCCAGCAATTTACATTCAGCATGTGATTTCAGGAAATCAAAGAAAGGTGACCTCGTTTAAAGGCTTGAATGACTCGCCTATGTGGTCGCCAGATGATTCCTCTCTGGTAATGACCTTGTCGAAAGATGGCAACGCCGAGTTATATAGTTATGACTTGGCTCGTGATCGCACTGAGCGATTAACATTCGACTCAGGTATTGATACCGAGGCAAGCTGGTCACAGGACGGTAAAAGTGTCGTATTTACAAGTGACAGGGGCGGGAGCCCACAGGTTTATCGTATGTCTCTGAGAGATCGTATTCCGGAGCGCTTGAGCTTTGTTGGGAAGTATAATACCAGGCCTCGCTACAGCCGCGACGGTAATAGTATTTTTTACGTCCACAAAAGTACCGAGCCGGGTGATCAAGGTTTTCATATTGCAGAAATAGATATCGAGACGGGGGATCAAAGAATTCTCACCTCAACATCGCTGGATGAGTCGCCAAGTGTTTCACCAAATGGGCGTATGATTATATATTCGACCTTGCGCGGTGGTAGCAAAGTTTTAGCGGTGGTATCGGTTGATGGTGGTGCGAAATATTTTTTACCATCTAATAAGGGCGATGTGCTGGAGCCTGCCTGGTCACCTTTTTTGTAGATTATTAATTATTGGATATAAACCGGTAAAAATAAAAGCTTTTCGCTAAAACCCGCTTGTGTTTTATAGTGCATCCGGTAAGCTTTGTATGATAATAAGTCAAATGATTTTAGTGTGAAAAGCGTACGATTTGACAAAGAATACTTGAATCCCCACCAAAAAAATGAAGGTAAGATGATGAAATTAAATTCGATCAAGCTGTTCCTGGCGCTTATTTTTTCGATTTTAGTACTAACTGGTTGTGAAAGCTTAAGTACTGAAGATGAGTTCACTGCAGACGAAGTTCCAGCTGCACAAGACGAAAACCAATCTGAAGACAGTGCTTCAACCGGCGGTACAGTTTCAGGTGCACCAGACGCTGATCAAATTAGTGTTGAAGAGCAGGCTGCTCAAAGAGCTAAAGAAGCTGCTATGGCCGAGCAAGCCGCTTTGCGTGAAATGAGAACTTTTTACTTTGAGTTTGACCAGTCAACTGTTAAGTCTGAGTCACGTCCTGCATTGGCAGCTCACGCGGCTTACTTATCTGCTAACCCATCGTCAAAAGTTGTGATTGAAGGTCACTGTGATGAGCGTGGCACTAAGGGTTACAACGTTGCATTAGGTGAGCGTCGTGGTAACTCGATTGCTAAATTCCTAATTGTAAATGGTGTTTCTAAAGCTCAAATTGAAGTAGTTAGCTACGGTGAAGAACGTCCTGCAAATGCTGGCCATAACGAAGCAGCATGGGCTCAAAACCGAAGAGCTTATATTGAGTATCAATAATCATTATGATGATTGATAAGACTCTCGCGCGGAGCTGTTTTTCAGCTCCGGCGCTATTACCAGTTACCCTCCTGTCCTTTCTTGTTATTTCTGCTCCTCTTTCTGCGCGAACACTAATTTTTCAGTCAGAACAAAACAATTCTGCGCCCGAAGCGTCAGCGCCTGCTGAACAAACAGCGTTGCCTTCGGCTCGGCCTGTTAGTGCGCCTGTCGCACTGCCGGTTCAAAGCTCTGCAAATAGTGAATTGTTTTTTATGATCGAGGAATTGCAGCAGCAGCTTAAGGCTCTTAGAGGTGTTGTAGAAGAGCAAGCTAATGAGATACGTCACTTAAAGCGAAATGCGAAGGCTAGATATCTTGACCTGGACTCAAGAGTGTTGGCTTTGTCCAAGCAAGCCAAGTCAAGTGGGTCGAGTTCTACTGTTTCCAATACATCCTCAGTCGTTTCGCCTAGCCTAAGTGTGAATGGAGAGTCAGAAGGTACGAAAGCAAGTGTTGTTACTGATGTCGCTGTCGAGCCCAAAAAAGCCAGTTCGGCTGAAGCAAAGCAGGCATATCAAGAGGCTTATGGGCTTATCAAAGACAAAAAGTTTGACGAGGCGGTTACAAGTTTCTACACGTTTATCGAGAAATACCCAGATGGGCCTTTAACAGGTAATGCCTATTATTGGTTGGGAGAGATTTACTTAGTCTTACCTCAGCTAGAGCAGGCTAGACAAGCTTTCTCTATCGTTGTGCAGGCATACCCTGGTCACAGTAAGGTTGCTGACTCTCTATTTAAGCTTGGTGTGGCATATGATCGCTTACAGAACCCGACTGAGTCTCAAAGATACTTAAGTGAGGTTCAAAAGCAATTTCCTGATAGTACCGCTGCCAAACTAGCAAAAAGTTATAAGATCAATCGCTAA
>NZ_LWGJ01001236.1:0-3372 GCF_001635845.1 Oleiphilus sp. HI0132
ATGACGATTTTAAAACGCGTTCTGCTTTCAACCTTGTATACCTCTTCTTTAGAAATATAAGCCGACAGCATGTCCATGTCGTTATTTAAATAGATGTCGTTGGACTTCCCGCTACACTCTATGCCGATAAGAGTGGTCGTTTTATGATTGGAGCGCCGTGTAGCTTGTAGCTCATAAACTGACAAATCGACGCGTTCGAAATTATTGATAAGAATGTCATCGAGTGCTGTGACAAGTTCTCTAATGTTCGATTGGCTGGTCAAGCTTTTTATTAGAGTAAATAGCTGCTCTATTTCCATAATGGAAGGTCTATCACAAATAGAAGAAACGACCATTATCGTTATTCTCTGCCATAAAACCAAGTAAATTAATATAGAAGACGTTAACAATTCGTTACATTTTGCAATTGTTTACCAACAGACCGCTCATAACTTATTGGCTATGATTACTATATCGAATTTAGGTGAGACGATTCAGGCCCGTCTTTCTTCAATTTAGGTTTAGATTTCATGTGTACTTATTTATCCCGGACATTGTCCGGGATTTTTTTTGCCTGAATCTTACCGTTTTCCCTCTCAATGCTTATTAAAACTTCGACTGCTTCAAAATTAGAGTGGCTGCTTCTTGGTTTAGGGCTTCACTATATAGTAGTCTTTCAGTCTTTGTTGTTTCGGGTTGCTGGCTTAAAGCGTTTGCATTTAAGTCGCCCTGGCTTTGCTAGCGTCAAGGATGCACTAATAGATCTTATGAAAAAACTACTGCTTACTCTGATTCTTGTTCTTACGCCGGTACTGGCTTTTGCTGAATTCAAGTTGGAACACTTAGGGCTCGACGACTTAAGTGTGGAGGACTTCTCCTGGAAAAATATCTCTGACCTGGAGGGGTGGACGCCTCGTTATACCTATGTTGTTGATGATAACTTGATTGGCCGTACCCATTATATGGGAATGTCATTTTTTAAACGTCAGGGTGCAGCGCACGAAGGAATCACTTTACGAGGTGGTTTTGGGCATTTTGGTGAAAAGATTAACCTCAGTTACACCAGTGGCTTCTCTTTGATGGGAGTTGATATGGGCTTGTCTTATTTAATATTGGACAAGGATAATCTACGACAGCATGAGAACGAGATTGAAGGCTTAGGTCTAGAGCTAGGTTTGCGTTTTTGGGTGGTCCAGTTGATAGCCTTACATATGGATGAAACCTCTTATGTTTCTTTAGGTTATGGTTTTTAATGGTAGCCGATTCAAAAAAATGATCTTTTCGGTTTTCTATTAGGCAAAGAAAAAGCGCTCAAATGAGCGCTTTTTGAGAGATTATCTGACTTAGTCTTTCAATAACTCTTCAATATCATCTTCCGCTTCTGCAAGCTCAACTAACTCTTCGAAGAAAGATACCAGATTGATATCAATTGGCTTAGCAATGTCCACCGGGAACTGAGATAAAATTTCTTGCTTTTCTTGCTCGGCTTTAAACGCTTCATTTAAGTAGTCGGCCAAGTAAACGATGCTTGAATAAGCGGAATACTCTTCAAAGTCGTTAGGGGCAGCCTGTTGACGTATTCCATTTACAATTTCTGTTGGGAAGTTCCAGCGTTTGGCAAGTTCCGAGCCTGCTTGCGTGAAGTCATAGCCAAACTGGTTGTCTTGTAAGTCAATTCGATTAGCGCCTGATTCAACTAGCTTGTCAATTTTAACGGCAGACTCTTCATGATAAATATGAATTAGTAGCTCGCCGATGTTACGCATCATGCCGATTGTGAAGGCTGTTTCAGGGTCTGAGTCAGTGTGTTTAGCAATTAGCTTGCTGATGCTGGCAATCATGAAACTATCACGCCAGAACTGTTTTTTATCAAAGCCCGGGATGTCTTGGAAAGCACCAGTAATACCAGAGGCAACGACTAAGGTTTTCAGGGTATCGATGCCGAGCATCACAACTGCAGAGTCGATTGAGGCGATCTTACGTCCTGCACCATAGCGCGCGGAATTGGCTAGACGCATAATTTTGGCAGAAAGGACCTGGTCCATCTGTATTTTTTTTGAAATCTCATCAACATTGGAATGAGGATCATTAAACTGCTTGATCAGTTCTTGCACCACTTTCGGGATGTTGGGTAAATTTGGGCTTCCTTTAAATAGCGATTCTAAAGACATTCCTGTAACTCCTACGCGTCAATTGCCTTTGTTTTATATTTGTTCTAATGAGTATAGAAAAAGCCCGCGATCGGTAAAGAATAGACTTGTGACTTTTTGTTTTTTATTGAGTTTTAGCGCATTGCTTGAGACAGCTCTTCTTTACCCACCAGGATTTTAAGTGTGGATGACTTAAATTCACGACGAAATAGAATAAAGACAATAAGGGTGCTGGCGACCATAAATACCCATGGGTTGATAAACCAGGTCAGCATGGCGATAGAGAAATAGTAAGTGCGTAAGCCACTATTAAAGTTGTTAGCGGCCATGGAGGCCATGGAAGCCATGCGTGAAGCAAGCGCCTCCCTCTCTTCATTACTGCAGTCTTCACTAGGGGTTGGCGCCCCGCCAACCATAATGGTTACAAAACCATATTGGCGTAAGCTCCAGGTAAACTTGAAGAAGGCATAGACAAAAACAAAAATTAACGTAATGACTTTGATCTCCCATTCCGAGCGATCGGTGGGGACTGCGAAGGGGAGCCCTTCTATGAGGTGTATTGCTTTTTCAGTTGAGCCTAAGATGGTTATTAAGCCAGCGAGAATAAGCATGGTCGTTGATGCAAAAAAAGAAACACCTTTTTCAAGGTTCGCAATTGCAGCATTGTCAGCGATTCTCATTTCTCTAGTCAGGACCCGGAGCATCCACTGAAACCGATACTGGTGAAGTTCGGATGCAAGGCTCGGAGAGTCTTCGGTGCTTCGGTAGCTTCGAGCACTGGCGTATTTCATATAGCCATTAAAGCAAACTAAAAACCAGATAATGGCTAGTAGGTTTAGCCAATTGTCGCTGATAAACAGCGTGAGGGTTGTCATAGAAGCTCCAAGCAGGGAAGTATATCGATTAGTGGTCAGATTGCTTAGGTCGTTTAAGCGCAGGGAGCAATTCTAAAGAACTAAGGTTCAGGGATCAATTTACAGAAAATTTTTAGCTTGGGTGCTTATTTATAATTGTTTGGTGATTTGAGAGCAATCACCCAAATGGGGGGAATTGTTGAAAATAATAACGGGGTCTAAGTTAGCGGTTGCGCTTCTTGAGCTCTGGTTTTGAGCTGTGAGAGGATTGGTTTGTAGAAACGTTTTCTGTAGCAAAAATAGTTTTTCAATAAACTTTGCTACAAAACATGAGAAATAAATATAACAAGCTCAATACATACTATTGGATTTAGATAATTCTTTATATG
>NZ_LWGJ01001237.1:0-2185 GCF_001635845.1 Oleiphilus sp. HI0132
AAGCAGCTTCTGGCTAATATTTTTTAGCAAGATGTCGCCTGCAGTGTGGCCACAGAGGTCATTCACAATCTTAAACTGGTCTAGATCCATATATAGTAAGCAGGCCGAATCTTCACCTGCTTGAACTTTAAGCAATAACTCTTTTGCTGAACTCTCAAAGGTTCTACGGTTATAAAAGCCTGTTAAAGAGTCGTGCTCAGCCAAATGTTTTAGCTGCTGTTCAAAGGCTTTTCGTTCATTAATATTGATTAGAGTTCCTTCCAGTTCCTCGTTTCCCTGCTCGTTCACATAACGGGCAGAAATATTCACCCACATGGAGTCACCTAGGGAGTTGCTGAGCTGAGCTTCGTAGTCGACAACTTGGCCTGACTTCTTAACCGCTTTGAAAAACTCAGTGAACTCTTTTTCTGAAAGGTAATAACCGTTTAAGTCTTTAGTTTTTCCGCTAAACGACGGAATATCCTCTAAACCTATCAGTGACAAAAAGGCTGGGTTTGCTGACAACAAGGTCCCTTTTTTGTCGTAGCTGAATATTCCCTCAAGTGAATTTTGGTAGAGGTTTTCAAAGCGTTTGAGGTTACCAATAGATTGGGATTGTGCTTGCTCTCGTGCTCGCCTTTCGCTATTGATTCGGTCAGCCAATGCCATTGATATAATAACAATGCCCACGACACCGCCAATATTTCCAGCGTATTCGGTAAAGGTAGAGGAGGGCAAATAGCCCATTTTGCTTGAAGACTTTAGTACGATACCCAAAAAGTAAGCGCCCCATGCGATGCAGAAGAAGCGTGCAATACGCGGGCTAAACCGAAGCATTGCCAAGCAGATAAAGGTGACGCTGCTCATCACTATGACAGTCATGCCACCATTAAGGATGGCTGC
The DNA here is from genome assembly GCF_001635845.1 of Oleiphilus sp. HI0132. Lineage (NCBI taxonomy): Bacteria > Pseudomonadati > Pseudomonadota > Gammaproteobacteria > Oceanospirillales > Oleiphilaceae > Oleiphilus > Oleiphilus sp. HI0132. The sequence goes on from NZ_LWGJ01001237.1 coordinate 883, forward strand.
CTGGCGATAGGGTAGAAATAGGCTGGTGATAGCAGAGACAACAGTCAAAAAAGTAAGCAACTTGATACCACGGTAGAGGATACTTTTCTCTGGTATGGGGAGTATTGTCCGGGTGAAGAGCATCGTAGATAGTAAGCCAAAAGAGATAAAGGTAATTGCAGATATTTGATGCCAGCTGGGCGCACTAGGCCAGAACCATTGATAGGCAAAGCCATCTAGTGAACTATGCATCCCAGCCATACAAAGGATGAAAAAGCTGTAGAGCAAGTAGGTTTTGTCGCGGATGATTAGAAACAGGCACAGGTTATAGGCACTCATAATCAAAAGCGCACTTAAAAAGCAGCCGTAGAGAAATAGTGAGTTATTCGCTTGTAGTAGAAAACTCTCTTGCTCCCATAGTTGCATAGGAACCTGAAGAGAGCCTTCACTGCTCACCTTCACAAAGTACTCTTGAGGCTGCCCGGCAGAGAGCTCAAGCGGTAAAACAAAAGTAGGAAACTCGATGGGTCTTTGTGCAAAATTGAATCGGTCTCCGGTTTCGACAAGTTTTTTTAGAGTCACCGAATGAGAAGGTGAACCTGGAATGCTGTGAAACAACTGTATATTATCTAGCTGGCTATAGTTGACGTGTAGGTAAGCGGGTATATCAACAGGCGTCTCGTTTTGTACAGCAAAGCGAAACCAATAAGCACTACTTGAAAAACCAAAGTTGGCACGACCTTCAGGTAAAGATTGCCATTGAGTATTCTGTATTGTGTGGATATTCCCAGGCGTCAGTGAGTGGTCTTTATCTTCAAAATATACAATATGATTGGCTAGAACTATGTTTTCGGTACTGTGATCAAAGCTGATTGGCTGATTGCTAGCCAGCGCATAAAAACTGAAACCAAATAATAATATGAGAGATAAATAGAGCTGTTTCATTTAAACATTTCTTCTTGGAAAATTCGAAATTTACCTTCTTGTCTGAGCGCTTCGAGCCCGGCATTCAGAATATTTAGATAGTATTGGCTGTCTGGCTGGGTTTTGGAAAATAAAATATAGTTTTTACCTTCACTGAGTGCTTTAGTGTTGATTCCGATCGATTCTATTTCAGCTGGTGAAAAGTTTCTATGAAGCAGGTACTTTCCTGTGAATTCAGAGTGACGTGGTCTAATAGATATGACCAGTCCAGTTAAGACATAATACGTCCTAACTGGAGAAGGTAAATTGAATACACGAAAAAAATATTCCCAAGAATTTAAATTGGACGCGATTAGTCTGGTGCTTGATCAAGGCCACACTAGGACAGAGGCAGCCCGTA
>NZ_LWGJ01001238.1:0-723 GCF_001635845.1 Oleiphilus sp. HI0132
TTACTGCTTTTTGTCACGGTCTTTTTGTGCTCTGGTAAGGGGCTTAGAGAAGGCCTTAATGACTTCAGGTCTTCTCAGAGCTATTTGCTGAAGAGTACTGGTTTGAACGAAATGAATGGCTTTTAGTTTTCGCCGGTAATCGCTTTCAGTGTTTCGTTACGAGATTCCATCATATCACGGACGGCTTTTGCGTCACTCATTGCATTGAAAGCATCATCAACTGTTAGTTGGCCATCGGCCAGTGTGTCAGACATTTTTGGCTGAGAGGTCTTTCCAGAAGACGTTTCGCCTTCCTCGGAATCGAGCTTTAGACTTTGGATGATATTAACATTGGTGTTTACATTCATGGTTGATACGTTCTGAGCCCCTGCAGGGGGTCTATCACCATAGTGCCACATGCCTGTTGCGTCTTGCCATTTATAGAAGGACACTTTGTTACTGCTGCTTGAGCTGGCTGTCGAGCTCGAGCTTTCGTTGCCGGTAAGGCTGTCGGGTAGTATTTTATCAGGAATCAGGTCGGCAGACGTCGGCATGGCGAGTGTAGGCTTACCATTGTCCATCTTAAAGAAAAAAGGCAAGATGATTGCGGCGGCAAGAATGCTGATGGTAATAAAACGAGAAATCATTTTCATGGTGACAAGTTCCTGTGTCTTTGTGCTATTAAGATCATGTTTTGTGTTGTTAATAGCTAATATTGTGTTTACAAATTTGTGACTGGATTTC
>NZ_LWGJ01001239.1:0-5467 GCF_001635845.1 Oleiphilus sp. HI0132
GGTCATAAACTAGAAACGCAGCTTTTATCATTAGCTATTCCTCAACTTCCCTTCAGCAGTTTCGCTCACTTCACCACGCATTCAAAAGTGGCTATTTATTTATGATGCGTAAGTTTAGGCCATCATCTTAGCCAATTTCATAAAGCGATGGAAGTCACAGCTGTACGCCATAAGCTTTAAAGACTTTTCTTTACATAGCACTCAGCTACCAGACTTTCTATCCAAACCCCGGTAAGCCAAAGCTTCACTTAAATGAAGCATTTGAATACTCTCACTTTCCTGTAAATCTGCCAAAGTACGCGCGACTTTAAGAATCCGGTGAGCCGCCCTTGCCGACAAAGCCATCCTATCCATGGCGGACTCCAGAAAAGTGCGCATATCGTCTTGCATGGCACAATGTTCTGCAATCTCCCCACCCTCAAGCGCACTATTAAGCTTGCCCTGCCTGGTGATTTGCGCGTCTCGGGCTTTGCTCACGCGAGCCAGTACCTCATTCGAAGACTCACTAGCCTGAGCTTTGCCAAGTAAAACCGATGCAGGTTGACTCGCCACTTCGACATGCAAATCGAAGCGATCCAATAAGGGGCCCGACAACTTCCGCCGATAGTTACTTATCTGCTGGGGGGTATCAGTACAACTCACTGTAGGGTGGCCGCTATAGCCACAAGGGCATGGGTTCATTGCTGCAATTAACTGAAAGTCTGCCGGAAATGTCAGGCTCGCACTGGCTCGGGAAATTCTGATCTCCCCACTTTCAATCGGCTCCCGAAGTACTTCAAGCACCGAGCGTGCATACTCTGGCAACTCATCCAAAAACAATACACCATAATGGGATAAGGATATTTCACCAGGCTTTGGCTGTGCGCCACCACCAACGAGCGATACGGAAGAAGCTGTATGGTGAGGAGAACGAAAAGGCGCTTGCATCATCAAGCCCGGTTTTCTGGGAATACCCGCCAGCGAATAGATTGAGGCCACCTCCACTGCCTGAGCATTGCTTAAGCGTGGCAGAATACTTGGCAGGCGAGAGGACAGCATGCTCTTGCCTGTCCCTGGAGGGCCGTAGAATAATAGGTTATGGCGTCCAGCTGCTGCCAACTCCAAAGCACGTCTCGCTTGGAACTGACCCTTAATATCAGCCATATCCGGCTGCTTTTCGTCTTCCAAAATCATTTCTTCATAAGAAAGGGCTTGCAAAACACCGGGTGATTTAAGGTGCTGGCAAATTTCGCTCAAATGGCGTGCGGGGAAAATTGTATCGCTGCCAGCCATTTTCCCTTCATCAGCGTTACCATATGGGATAAATAAACATCGGCCGTCTTTTACGCTGGCAATAGCCGTGGGTAATACACCGGCAACCGGGCGCAAGTCTCCGGTTAAGGCCAGCTCACCAATAAACTCACTTTCACCAAGCTTTTCCGAGTCTATTTGACCTGTCGCAGCCAGGACTCCAATAGCAATTGCCAGATCATATCGTCCCCCTTGTTTAGGCAAGTCTGCAGGCGCCAAGTTAATGGTCACACGCCGATTCGGAAATTCGAAGCCAGAGTTGATTAAGGCACTGCGTACCCTTTCTTTGCTCTCTCGAACAGCCATTTCTGGAAGCCCAACAATCGCTAGGGATGGCAAACCATTTGAGAGATGAGTTTCGACTGTCACCAAAGGTGCATCGACACCGAGCTGAGCCCGGGTATAGATAATAGATAACGACATCGCATTCCTTTGCTAAGTTCATATCTGTTTAAGAAGGTAAGGAGCTGTATCAGGTAGACCGGAAAGCGCCTCATTAATACGCTTTGTATTAACTATTGCGCCATTTTAGATCAGCAGCATTATGCCCCTCAGTAGTGCAAGCACTGCATAAGTACAGTGCAAGAACGAACAAGTTCCATCTGTTCGTCATTAAATCAAGCTGACTTTTTCTCTAATTCAGCAAAATCTTTTTCTAGTTGTTCCAATTTGGCGCGTGTTGTTTCCAGCACCAATTGCTGAGTCTCAAACTCCTCACGAGTGACTAAATCCAGCTTGGAAATGACACCATTAATAAGAATTTTCAGTTGCGCAGTCAGATCCTCTTGAGCCGACTTTCCGGCGTCAGGTAATATCTGACTAACCTGTTCGTGGATGGTGTTAAGTACTTCTTGAGGGCTAAGCAACAAACGCTCCTTGGAATGCCTGGGACATTCTTTCTACATCAAACAAAAGAGCTATTCTAACACGCCCTGCCAGCGAAACCCACAACCCTAAAAAGGACAGATCTATTTTCAAATAATCAGATCCTCCCCCTATAAAAATCACCAAAGAGATGCGCTCGCCGCCAACCCGCATCAGATATTGCGTCATTATGGTGCGCCAAATCCAAGCCCGCACCACAAGACCACAACAAAACCACCACTCAACAATAACACTTAATCTTATGTAACTGTTATATAAGCTTTTTTTCAAACTGGCACACCCCCTGCTATATACCGATCAGATTTGTTATTCCGAATGAGAGATTCGTTTTTCATTTTGAATAGCAAACAAGAACTAAAACACATTTTTTTAACTAGTAAATATTGCAGCGACAGCACAGGAGATATCCATGAAACTCGTAACTGCCATAATCAAACCATTTAAGCTGGACGATGTACGTGAGTCATTGTCTGAAATTGGCGTACAAGGTATTACCGTAACTGAAGTTAAAGGTTTCGGCCGTCAGAAAGGTCACACGGAATTATACCGTGGCGCTGAGTACGTTGTTGACTTTCTTCCTAAGGTTAAAGTTGAAGTTGCCATTGGTTCCGACTTGGTTGACCAAGTTGTTGAAGCTATCAGCAAAGCAGCTAATACCGGCAAAATTGGTGACGGTAAAATTTTCATTTCACCGCTTGAGCAAGTTATTCGAATCCGTACCGGTGAAACCGGCACTGATGCGGTTTAAATCTCATTCATCACTAAGCAACTAATTTTTTAGAATACAGTACGGAGATTTCCTTATGGAAAACGTAATGAACAACATTTATGAATTGCAGTATGCAATGGACACCTTTTATTTCTTGGTGTGCGGCGCATTAGTTATGTGGATGGCAGCAGGTTTTGCCATGCTGGAAGCAGGCTTGGTTCGCGCCAAGAACACCACTGAGATCCTAACCAAGAACGTTGCACTGTTTGCAGTATCATGCACCATGTACCTAATCTGTGGTTACGAGTTCATGTATGGCGGCGGCTTCTTCCTATCAGGTACTGACAGCGTTGCAACTATAGACGTTGCTCAAGCTCTAGCAGATTCTGCTGAAAACGGCTTCGGCGGTGACTCTGTTTACTCAGGCGCTTCTGACTTCTTCTTCCAGGTCGTATTCGTTGCAACGGCAATGTCTATCGTATCGGGTGCGGTTGCTGAGCGTATGAAGCTTTGGGCTTTCCTAGCATTCGCAGTTGTTATGACGGGTTTCATCTACCCAATGGAAGGTGGCTGGACTTGGGGTGGTAACTCTGTGTTCGGTATGTACGACCTCAGTAGCTATAGCGATTACGCTGGTTCAGGTATCGTTCACATGGCAGGTGCTGCAGCAGCATTGGCTGGTGTTATCATGCTAGGTGCTCGTAAAGGCAAGTACGGTGCTAACGGTCAGGTTAACGCTATCCCAGGTGCGAACCTTCCTCTAGCAACGCTAGGTACATTCATACTGTGGATGGGCTGGTTCGGTTTCAACGGTGGTTCTACTCTTAAACTGGGTGGTATCGAAGTAGCTAACGAAGTAGCAAGCGTATTCTTGAACACTAACGCTGCTGCGGCAGGTGGTTTGATCGCTGCATTGATCGTTGCACGTATTCTATTCGGTAAGGCTGACCTTACAATGGCATTGAACGGCGCACTAGCAGGTTTGGTTGCGATCACTGCAGAGCCTGCTGATCCTTCTCCACTACTAGCAACGATCATTGGTGCGATCGGTGGTGTTATCGTAGTATTCTCAATCGTAACACTTGATAAGCTTAAGCTTGACGATCCTGTTGGTGCAATCTCGGTACACGGTGTAGTAGGTCTATGGGGTATCTTCGCAGTACTTCTATCAGACGCTGACGCTACATTCGCTGGCCAGCTGGTTGGTGCACTAACGATCTTTGTTTGGGTATTCGTATGTAGCTTGATTGTTTGGGGCGTTCTTAAAGCAATCATGGGCATCCGAGTAACTGACGAAGAAGAGTACGAAGGTGTTGATATCTCTGAGTGTGGTATGGAAGCTTACCCAGAGTTTACTCGCGACTAATCTCGAGTTAAACAAACTAAAAAGCGCCTCATTGTAGGCGCTTTTTTATGCCCGCCTTTTGCGTCAAAGCAGCCAACAAAAGACACATATAATTACTATCAAGACATTGATACTTCCGCAGCTCTAGACTATTGTTGTTAACTCCTCGCCAACTCTGACCAGGAAGTTTCACATAGTGCCCGATAAAAAGAAGATTACAGAAGCTCTTGAAAACACTCAGGAAATTACGGCGGAAGCTTTGAATGACGGAGCCGAGCGCCGTCAATACACAAGGCGTTCAGCCCATTGGCGTGCAACAATTACAACCCGCAAGAAACAAGTCGTTCAATGTAAAACGAAAGACATCTCTGAACGTGGAACCTCACTGGTAAGCCCCGTAGACTTCCGAAAAGATGCTTTGGTGCTACTTCAAATTGCCGCTTTCTACAATGGCAAGAAAATGGAGTTCAAAGTACTGGGCGAGATCAAACACACCTCGATCGCTCCGGACGGCTTCACGCTTGGCGTATTTATTAAAGAAGCGCCGGACACTGCTTTTGCATTTTTTAAAAAATATGCTGAAGGTCAGATCTAAATCAAGGGAATCAGTAATTTGCCTCTGACTTTTCGTTAATTTTTCATCACAGCCTATGATAATATTCCAATAAGGTAATAAGCTTAGTTTCAGGCAGAGGCTCCTTTACATGTGTGGAAGATTTGAAGTAGACAAAGCGATCGTCGATACAGGCGTATTCGAAGCATTTCATATACTTTTTCATGCCATAAACAATCATGACCAACGCCCTTCACAAGAGGTCGCCTGCCTTCACTATCAGCATGAGAAGCTATCGCAAACGCCTGCTCTCTGGGGGATCAACCCTCACTGGGCACATCACACCATATTCAACGCTCAGGCAGAAACCGTCGCCACCAAGAAGACCTTTAGTTCTGCTTATGCACTACACCGTTGCGTAGTACCCTGCTCGGCCTGGTTTGAATGGACAGGAGAGCCCGGGCACAAAATAAAACACCGTTTTTCACCGGCAATAGACGACGTTCTGTTTATGGCAGGAATACTATTTCCACTGAACTCAGGTGGCTTCCAGCTTGTTACCCTCACATGCGAAGCCGACCCTAATTGTGGAATTTATCACCATAGAATGCCTTTGTTAATCGAAGCATCAAAGGTGAAGGACTGGCTGGCACTGCCACGACCAGCCAATGAGATAAATCAATTT
>NZ_LWGJ01001240.1:0-908 GCF_001635845.1 Oleiphilus sp. HI0132
GCAAGGTACTTTCCACTCAGAGCAAGCTATTGCATATGGCACGCAAATGGTTGGTGGTGTAAGTCCGGGTAAGGGTGGTCAGACTCATCTTGGTCTTCCAGTATTCAACACTGTTAGCGAAGCGGTTGAAGCTACGGGTGCGACGGCTACGGTTATCTATGTTCCAGCACCTTTCTGTAAAGATGCGATTTTAGAGGCGATTGATGCAGGTATCGAGCTGATCGTTACCATTACTGAAGGCATTCCTACTTTGGATATGGTTGATGTGAAGGTTAAGCTTGATCAAGCTGGCGTTCGTATGATTGGACCAAACTGTCCTGGTGTTATCACCCCAGGAGAGACTAAGATCGGTATCATGCCTGGTCACATTCACCTACCAGGAAAGGTTGGTATTGTTTCTCGCTCAGGTACTTTGACTTATGAAGCGGTTAAGCAAACAACTGATGCAGGCTTCGGTCAGTCAAGTTGCGTAGGTATTGGTGGTGACCCAGTACCAGGTACTAGCTTTATTGATGTTTTGGAAATGTTCCAGAACGACCCCCAGACAGAAGCTATTGTAATGATTGGTGAAATTGGTGGTACTGCTGAGGAAGAAGCAGCTGAGTACATCAAGGCTAATGTAACAAAGCCTGTTGTGTCGTATATAGCGGGTGTTACAGCGCCTGCTGGTAAGCGTATGGGGCATGCTGGGGCGATCATCGCTGGTGGTAAGGGTACAGCTGATGAGAAATTCGCTGCACTCGAGGCAGCTGGTGTGAAGACTGTTCGTTCTCTAGCGGATATTGGTTCAGCGCTGAAAGAAAAAGCTGGCTGGTAGGATATCGCTATTAGCGAGATTAACGATTTAAGTTAGTCTTTAAAGGGCGGGGTAGAGTTAATCTATCCCGCCTTTTTTGTATCCATTATAA
>NZ_LWGJ01001241.1:0-44576 GCF_001635845.1 Oleiphilus sp. HI0132
TATTGAGTGAACGTCATCCCAAAGTTTTTGATCAATGATGGCGTCGTGCTTGCCTTCGTACCATTGGTTCTTGTGCCGAAGCTCACCGAGGTAAGTACGATTATGAAGCAGTTTGTAGATGAGGCCTCTGTCGATTGGTTTTCCAGGCCGAAATCGACCGTCCTGTGTTGTCCAGGATTTACTGGTGGCACCTTCCAGTCTCAGCTCTTTATACAGCAGCGTTGTTGAGCCGATTTCAGTAAAGCGTTTGAAAACTTGTTGTACCAACATGGCTTCTTTGGGATTGATCACAAGGCAGCGATCTTTGACATCGTAACCAAGAGGAGGAATTCCTCCCATCCATAAACCTTTCTTCTTACTGGCGGTGATCTTGTCGCGGATCCTCTCGCCGGTTACCTCTCTTTCAAATTGGGCGAATGACAGCAGAATATTCAGCATCAGCCTACCCATTGAGTTGGTGGTGTTAAATTGCTGGGTGACCGAGACGAATGATGTGTTATGGCGTTCGAATACCTCAATCATTTTGGAGAAGTCGGTAAGGCTTCGTGTCAGTCGGTCAATTTTGTAAACGACAACCGCATCGATTTTGTCATCCTGAATGTCTTTAAGTAGCCGCTTCATTGCCGGGCGATCCATATTGCCACCGGAGTATGCAGGGTCGTCGTAGTCATCCTCGACCGGTATCCAACCCTCAGCGCGCTGGCTGGCAATGTAGGCATGACCCGCATCGCGTTGCGCATCGATGGAGTTGTAATCTTGGTCCAATCCCTCATCTGTTGATTTGCGTGTATAGACTGCGCAGCGAAGTCGTTTCTTAATTTGCTCTGACATTATTTTTTACCTCGCTTCGCTTTCTTGTCGTACATTGCTTTCCTTAAACCAAAGAACAGTGGTCCTGACCATCGAGTGCCAGTAATTTCTCTAGCGATAACTGAAAGGCTTTTATAAATCCGGCCTTCAAACTCGAACTGACCATCATGGGTGACAGTGACCTTGTGCTCTTTTTCTTGGTAAATCCGGCTTAATACTGTGCCGGGGATGGGCTGAGGATAACGGTCACGAAGTGGCTTTTTGCCGGTGTTGATGATGGCACTGATACGGCGATCATTTTTCTCTGCAAGGTTTTGATGCGCTCGCCTAAACTCGACTTCTTGTAGCCGATATGCCAGGCGCTTTTCTAGAAATGACCGAATATGAGTTGGTGGTTCTTTACGGTACAGCTGACGCCATAAAGATTTAATCTCGTCCATACTCATCTCCGATAGTTGCGTTATCTGCGCAACGGCCGAAGTGGATGGTTCGAATACGATATCTGAGCTCATTTTGCCTCCGAAGTGTTGGTGTTCTCTGGTTCACCATGAACGCTTCGGTAGCCAGACATAGCAAGTGAAATGTCGCTATCTGAGTCCAATAATTGAGCTTTATTCGAGGCTGGAGCTCTCAGCCGAATTAGGCCGTTAGCTATTATATGAGCGACTTCCTGTATGCGCTTTTCAGGAGCCATCCGCTTGGGAGATAAAGGGTTTGTTTGCTGCATTTGCTTACCACTCTGAATGTTCAAAATACTGTTGAACATTTTGTTTTTAGAGCGGCGAAAAGGCCATCAGGTAAATTAGGGCTGGTGCGGGTTCACTTGGGTTGCAGATAAAGTTCTACAAAATTATCGGTGTAAGTTCTTCGAGGATGGAAGCTTTTAGCTTGCTTACATCTTTTTCATCAAGGTTTTTATCTTGCTCGATTTTATCGAGATAGTGATGAATTGAATCGACAAGGCTTGGCGATGTGATCAGCGCATTATAATCATTAATCAGCGGTTCGAAGTGTTTGAAACTTTGCTTTTGAAAGAGATCTTTATACTCATCAATCATTGCGCCCTTAGCTTCATGGCCGGTAAATGGATCCAGCATCTTCGGCATGTAAACGATATTCCAAGGAGCGGTAAAAGCGAATACGTTTTTAGTTCTGCCAAAAATATGCGAGATCTGATAGTTCTGAATTGGCTCGTGTTTGTTGCTTTTAGTCTTTGAGTATCCTGTCAGGTCTCGGATCAATTTTGTCGGCTGGGCGTTGTTCGTTGGATCAACGGTAACCTGATTATTATCGAGAACATCAGCATAGAATGCTTGAAACAAATGAGTGCCATTCGAATTACGACCAAAGCCGCGAATGAATACTTGCTGATTGCTATGCACTTTATGTTTCAGCTTTTCCCAGGCGGCTTCTGCTTTATCTAGCGGCGCGTAGATAGTTTCACTAAGGCCAAATTCGAAAAACTGATCTTTCGATATGTAGCCTTGTGAGAAAAAGCGTTCGTAGGAGTCTCGCATAATCGTTAGTAAGGGTTTTGCCCGTTGTTTATAAAGTTGGTGTACGAATCAGTAAGCAACTCATCATCTTCATTGAAATCATCTGGGTCACTGTACCCACCCGCATCATCAAGTATCAATATGGTTAATGTCTTGCCGTATTCATCGGAGTAGATGCTGTGCTCAATAACTTCCTCATTCGGAAACCAAATTCCAGGACCATGCTTAACACCATTTCTTGCTTCTTTTGAATACTGCTCTTGTGCTGCTAATGAGAACTCGGGTACCTCAACACAGTCTTGCTTGGTCGCGAAGTAACGGCCAGAGCGAAAAGCACTGCCGCTAGATTTAGACCAATGCATAAAGCCTTCTTCTGATAGCAGGCCGATTGCGCGCTTCTTCGTGAAGTCGAGCCATTTCAAAACAGCCGCCGTGAGTGATACGCCATAGCGGTCGGCGCAATGCTGCATTAAATCAATACTGAACTTTTGACCGTCAGCCTGTGCTCGAAAATCATTGTTAGGCATTAACAGGTTGGCAGCAAAGGCATTAGCTTCTGCTTCGATGTCGATACCTTGCTGGTTTTCATCCAGCATGTCTTTTTCGCCGCACTGAAATTTGGTTTTGCTTAGAGATTGTCGGTGGACCATGTAGTGGCCCAACTCATGGGCCTTAGTGAAGTTAGTACGGCCAGGGTGAACCACATCTGTATTGTAAAAGATGGCCCACTCATCTTTGCTGTCATGCTTCACCAGCATGCCATCAACCGAGTTGCCCATGCTGCCGCCATTAACGGCAGTGATTGGGTCTTGGCTGAAAGATGGCGTGAGCTCTTTCGCCACCATTTCAACGTCTACCGGGAAGCGAATATGCGTTGGAAGCGCAGTGTCGAGAATATGAGTAATGCGGTTAGCTTCCTTTTGCGGGAACTTCTTTTCTGACACTACTTCTTGCTCCATGCGTCGATCATATCCATGATTTTGTCTCGATCATCTTTTTCCAGTTGACCGAGCTTTCGATAAAACACTTCTTTCTCTAGGTCGTCAGTCACTTCTGTCTGGGTATCATCAATGAGGTAATCGGTGGTTACATCTAGCTCTTTTGCAATGGCGGCTAATTTTTCAGCAGATGGGCGTTTCACACCTTTATTCTCGATCTCCCAGATGTAGCTTTTTCCTGAGCCTATTTTCTCCGCAAGTTGTTCTAAAGTAAGGCCTTTTTGTTTGCGGAGCTCTTTAATCTTGGCCCCTAATACGTTGGCCACGGCAGTGCCTCCTAAGTGAACGGTGTAAAAAGTTCATTATAGACTTACTTTTTTTACTTGAAAAGAAATATAAGCGCCCATATTATACAGGTTCGCTATCTTGAACTTTCTGTAACTGAGTACCGAGAGTTTGCCGTTTATCACTTTTAATTGAGGAATTGTGCCTATGCCAATCGTTCGCAACTTCGTTAACCATGCTTCATCTCAGGGGCTGAAATCATACTTTTCTGCCAATGACGGTTTTGACCAGGTGGACTGGTCAAAAGAGCAGCCTGAGGTAGCCAGCAAGGTTATCGAGCTGTTTGACCACCAGCCTGCTGATGTGCAGATCAAAATCACGCTTGATCTTGAAAGAATCAAGCACATGACCGACGAGGTGGGTCAAGCTGCATTATTGAGCACATTCCCTGACGCCAGTGAGCTTCTTAAGCATGAGACTGCGGCCGAGAGAAGCCTATGGGTGTTTCAGAGTCATCGCGACAAGTTCCGGCAGGCGGAAGATATTCGATATGCGGACCAATATCGCCATGGCCAGAAGTGGACCGGTTATCAAGTAGAAGCATCGTTGCCGCTGCATAACGACCAAGTATCGATGGACACATTTAAGTCCAAGATTAAGGAGCTTTTCGGCCTGGGTGAAAAAGTGAAGATTGAACTATTTGACCGTGTTCAACCTGATGAAGATGGTAACGACGTCAACGTTGTACAGGTCATGATTTACCAAGAAGGGTTGCCTGACTCATACCTTGAGTTCAAAGGTGACGAAGATATTGTCTCTCGAATTCGCCGACCAGTTTCTGAGCATGCCATTACTTACTCATCCGACACCGGTACTATCGAGGTAGTTGCCGCCAAGCAAGAGCGCCGGGATACCATTGCAAAAGCATTCACGGAAGATCTACTTAAGCAGCCAGTGACAGCAGACAAGGTTCCACTGCGTCGATTTGACTTGATGCCGCTTATGGAGAATAAGCCATTAGATTGGGATGTGGAGGATGGCATTGAATCCGTTCAGCTGGTCCTGATGAAAATTAAAGATCTCGCTGGTGATGGCCGAGTGCAAATTGAGGTGCCAGCTAAAAGCAATACCGCTCTCCATGAATACGCACAAGAACATTTTGGTGAACAAAACCCTTTGTCTTCTGGTGGGTTTGCGCCGGTACAGGCCAAGATCAATATTCGCTTCCACCCTGAAAATGGACATGGGCGCGGTAAGGTTCTTCCTGTGAAAATCTCAATGCCAAATGGTTGTGATTTGAGAAGCAGAACTGACAAGGAACGATTGATTGGTGAAAAGTACCTCAAGCGATGGGGATTACTTGAAGAGGTTCAAGAATGAGCGCCACATGCACTCTTAGCAGGGGCGCACTTGCGCTTCTGATCAGAATATCTGGTACGCCAAAACAAGAGGTTGATGCGGAAGACTTATCAATTAATGCCTATTTCAAAGAGCTGATAAACGCGAGAATGATTCACCCTCTGGAAAACTCTGCGACGTCTTTAAATGTTGATGATCAAGACTGTGAATTATTACCCTGCCCAAGTGGCTCTGGGTTTCGTTATTTCTCTTCGGGGGTTGGTTGGGTGAATGTACCCACGACCTCAATAGGTAGATACCAAGTAAGTAGCAACCGTTTTTTGCAGTTTGTTCAGCAGTGGCTCGATATATCGTCTCATCAACCAGTAGCGGAATTGGCTGGTGATATTTTGTGGGATCTTGGGGATATATGGCTCGGAAAAAGTCGTGTCGCGGTATTGTTTTGTAGGAGGGCCTATTTGGCTCAAACCATTTCAACAGTGAAGCTAGCATTCGGTTCATTTGCGCGTCGTCGCTCAGCTGTGATCCTAACTGATAGAGCTATATCTCAAAATGGGCCGCCAATCCCAGGTGAACCACTATGTATCGCCATTCATGATCTGCTGTTGCCTGACCAGCAAAGTGTATCGACTATCGATAAAGATTTGCTGGCGGAGCTCCTAGGCTATGGGCGCTCCCATCAAGCTAATCGACCCCCAACATGGTGCTCTGAAGATGGAGGGGAGCTGGTCGTAAATGGTGAGCAATATATATTCACTGGTCTTACTCATAAACGAATTATTCGCCAGCTATTTCAAGCTTGGGAGTCTGGCCAAGAAAAGCTGCGCACAGCTGCTGTATTGGAAAACGCAGAATCTAAAGCAAGCGCGTTTTCTCAGGCTTTTAGCGGTTGTAAGACAGAGTGGAAGAATGTGGTCGGCTATGGAAATGGGAATTGTTGGCTGAAGACTGAATAGAAATGCCTGCCACGATTAATGTGAGTAATTTTTGAGAAGCCGCTGCCATTCTCATATCGCTATTTGCTCCTTACGAGCTGACCACGATGGGTGCTTGCGCGGGCCCACAAGCTTTATTGCTTGCCTCATATTTAGTGACCAAGGGGCGTATGCTTGGTGCGGGTATCATAATAGCTAAAGCCAATGATTGGCAAGTTCTTGGACGCTCGAAATAGCTTCGTCCCATTTTGCGGGAGATGGGTGATATACGAGAGGGCCAATAAATTGATTGTACCGCTCTTGGTGATGAGCTTCGTCAATTAATAATGAGAGCCCATATCGAAGCTCAGAGTTTGCATTGTTTACGAATTCTTTGTGTTGATTTCCAAACTGACTTTTGTCGATTTCAATAACTTGTTCAACCATTGGCTTTAAGGCGGAAGGTGATGTCATTGATTCGTATATGAGGTGTAGATCATAAACATGCCGAATTAATGTTTTATCGTCCGGTCTGGAGTTATCCCGAGCATGTGATGCGGTCCTGCGAAGGAGTGAAACGAATTTTTCACTGGCAGTCGAGTGCACAGTGACACAAGCAATGCTTTGAACTTCTCCCGGCTCTTTAAGCGTACTTGCATAAAGCGAGCTCAAGGAAAGCTCTACTGGATCTTCAAGTAAGTCAGACTCTGTTAGGTCCAATTGCAAATGCGGTCTGAGTGCTTCCAGGGTGTCATGATCTCTGGGGTATTCAATCAAAAATTGTTGATACTTACCTTCATTCCGTTTTTTAGGATCTGCGGCAAGCTTGAAGATACCAGAGTCAGAAATGATATTCAGAATGAGCTGATGAATATCGCGTCGCAATTGTCGCTGCTGATTTTTGGATTGCGCCAGAGTATCTGCATTGGGGATCATTTTAATGTCGATATCTTCCGACATTCTGAAGGTGTTTTGATGTGCTTTGGCTAAACAAGTCCCGCCTGAAAAAACAAGTTGAAAGCCCTCTGGTGTGAGCTGTGATATTTCTTTTAATAGCTGCGTAGCCCAATAGTCTTTTTCAACAATGGCCGGGCTGCTTATGCCCAGCGCATCAGCAATATCCAGAAAAAGGGAAGAGTCGATTGTGCTCATTAAGCTCGAGCCATTTGAAGCTCGAACTTCTCTGTACCTATGCGGCGATTGAAGCGTTCAAAAATAATAACTTCAGCATTTGCAGGGATTTGAGTCGAGCCTGATTGGTAATCCAGAACCGACTTAGAGGGCTCCCATTTTACGCCTAGCCGAGAAAGCGCTTCTTCTGCTACTTGAGTGAAGCCACCCTTGGCAGACAGCATGGGTTTGCCAGTAATTCTGTTTGGTCGAGCCTTGGCATAAAGACCATAACCAACCTTAACAAGAACACCATCTGAGGTGAGTTGGCGTAATGCACGACCAACTTGGTCGTACCCTGCCAGCTTCTCAAAGTCTGAGCGCAGAAATACCTCGCGATTCGAGCGCGATATCTTTGTGGCGACCTTTGATTTAAGTGACAAGCGTTTCATGCTGGTTAACTCTCTATTGAGAACGATTCCTATAAAACTTAGCAGGGTTTACCTGTTAAGTCAATCAAAAATACGACAGTTACTGGTCTTTATGGATTCTACAACCTGCTGATATATATAGATTATATTGAATTTAGTGTCGTATTTTTGCATGCAATTATAGGGGGTGATGAGCGAGTGATCAAATCTAACCTCCTACCTAACTTCCCCCTAAACGGCTCCTAACCTACCCAAGCACATCATTACCTCACGTTTTCGCAATAACCATCAGGAGTGCAACGTGAGTGTAAATCATATGAACCAACGGCAATTAGCCAACCGCTGGGGCGTCAGCGAAGCCACATTGGAGCGCTGGCGCTCTGAAGGCATCGGTCCTGTTTTTCTCAAACTACAAGGTCGCGTGATGTACCGCCTCGAAGATGTCGAGGCCTATGAACACGACTGTCTTCGCAAGAGTACCTCTGAGCGTGTAGCTGGAGGTGACGCATGAGCCTTTCTTTAGAGCAAGCACAAGCCATGAGTATCGGCGATTTAGCAGGTGTAAGTGCTAATGAATTGATGCGTGTTCAGGCTGAAGCCGCCAACTACCTGCGCAATGCCAAAGACCTTAAAGACTGGATCGATGGCGCTATTGCCATGAAGTACGAGCCAAAAGTCCGCGAGCTAAGAACTCAACTTGGCAAAGACACCGGGATTATCAATTTCGATGACGAAGGTGTGCGTGTCGCTTCAGACCTGCCCAAGAAACCGGTCTGGGATCAAGCGCAGCTATCCGAAATCGCTCAGCGAATTGCTGCCAGCGGTGACAACCCAGCTGAGTTCTTGGACATCACCTACAAGGTTGCCGAGCGCAAATACACCGCTTGGCCAGAAAACCTTCGCACCGTTTTTGAACCTGCTCGGACATTAAAAACCGGCAAACCCACTTTTCGCCTCAGCCTTTCACAGGAGTAATAAGCATGACGATTTTAAACGAAGAAACCAATTACTTAGAGACACTGCGCAAAAGCAGCTTTTCACTTGAGAGCCTGCCGGATGCTATTTCGATCCCCGCAGTATCAGATGCCGACGAGGCTGAAAGCAAACCGCTAATTCTTGCCACTGTCGACGATATCGCATTTGCACAGCAAGGCTTGAACAAAGAACTCAGCCGAATCGTTCAGGAAATGGACTCGCTGCGTCGAGTTCACGACATGGCTCGAGGACTTGGAGCTAAAGGCGCTGATTATGCGCTTGAGTTTCTGCGCGAACATGGGGAGGTGAAGTAATGGCCTTTCCAATTATCACTGCCGATCAAAGGCTCGCGGAAAAGCGAGGCATTAAAGGCTGCATTCTTGGGCCTTCAGGCATCGGAAAAACCAGCTTGTTGTGGACAGTCGAGGCTGACAAGACTCTGTTCTTCGATTTAGAAGCGGGTGACTTGGCTGTTGAGGGCTGGACGGGCGATGCGATTCGGCCGCGTACCTGGCAGGAGTGTCGAGATTTCGCGGTATTTATTGGCGGTCCTAATCCCGCGCTTCGTGATGAGCAACCATACAGCCAAGCCCACTATGACGCCGTATGTGAAAAGTTTGGTGATCCCACCAGCTTAGATAAATACGACACCGTCTTTATCGACTCCATTACGGTTGCAGGACGTTTGTGTCTGCAGTGGTGCAAAGGCCAACCCCAAGCGTTCAGTGAGCGAAGTGGAAAGCCCGATACGCGAGGCGCATATGGTCTGCATGGTCAAGAGATGATTGCGTGGCTGACTCATCTTCAGCATACCCGCAACAAGAACATCTGGTTTGTCGGTATTCTCGACGAGAAGATCGACGACTTTAATCGCAAGGTTTTTGCTCCGCAAATTGATGGCTCAAAAACAGCGCTTGAGTTGCCTGGCATTGTCGATCAAGTCATCACGCTTGCAGAGATCCAAAGCGATGATGGTCAGCGTTATCGCGCCTTCATTAACCACACCCTTAATCCCTATGGCTATCCCGCCAAAGACCGCAGTGGGCGTCTTGATGTTATTGAAGAACCCCACCTCGGTCGACTGATGACCAAAATTCATGGGCCAGTGACACCTGCCTCTGATCGCCTGAGCTTTGCTCGCCCAGCACCTATCGAAACTCAAACCAATACTGAAGAAGGAGTCCAATAATGACGACTTGGAATGATTTTAACTCGGCAGAAGACCAAAACAATTTTGACGTAATCCCAAAAGGCACGCTGGTAAAAGTGCGCATGACGATTCGCCCCGGCGGCTATGACGATGCGTCACAGGGTTGGACGGGCGGATATGCAACACAAAGCATGACGACAGGCTCTGTCTATCTGAACTGCGAGTTTGTTGTGCTTGATGGTCCATACGCTAAACGCAAGATGTGGAGTCTTATCGGTTTACACAGCCCTAAAGGTCCTGAATGGGCAAACATGGGCAGAGCGTTTGTTAAAGGGATCTTGAATTCCTCACGTGGTCTTCACTCGCAAGATAACTCGGCACAAGCTCAACAGGCTCGTCGTATTCAAGGCTTTGCTGATCTGGATGGGATTGAGTTTGTTGCAAAGGTTGAGATGGACAAAGACCAAAACGGTGATGATAAGAATGTAATTAAAACTGCTATCACACCAGACCACAAAGACTATGCAGCAGTGTCAGGCAACACGGTTCAAGCTGCCGCTTCAACGCAGCCAGCTTCATCACCACAAGCTTCAGCTAGCGCTCCGACTGGTCGTCCCAGTTGGGCACAATAAGGAGGTCGACTCATGTTATTGCGACCTCGTCAAAAACTGTTTGTTGAGCGCAGTCTAACTGCGCTTGATAAACACCAAAACACACTGGGGGTGGCGCCTACGGGCGCCGGTAAAACGATCATGTTGTCCGGTGTCACCGGACAGTGGTTAGAAAATGAAGATGCCAAAGCTTGTGTGCTTGCTCATCGTGATGAGCTCACAACACAAAATGCTGCCAAGTTCAGTCGTGTTAATCCGAGTATCTCGACTTCGATTTATGACGCAAAAGAAAAGTCGTGGAACGGTCAAACGACCTTCGCCATGGTGCAAACCTTAGGGCGCGAATCGAACTTAAAGAAGATGCCGAAACTTGATCTCCTGGTTATCGATGAAGCGCATCATGCGGCGGCACCGACCTATCGTCGCATCATTGATAGTGTTCGTGATCGCAATCCCGATGTGGCAATTTTTGGTGTCACTGCTACTCCCAACCGGGGTGATAACAAAGCATTGCGTCCCGTATTCAGCAATGTGAGTGATCAAATCACCTTGGCTGAACTCATTCAATCAGGACTCTTGGTTCCACCCAGAACTTACGTAGTTGATGTGGGGACCCAAGGAGAGCTGTCTCAAGTCAAACGTACTGCTGATGATTTCGACATGGCGGCTGTCGACGCCATTATGAACAAAGCTCCTATCACCGAAGCGGTAATACGTCACTGGAAAGACAAGGCTCATGACCGTCCTACTGTGGTGTTTTGTTCGACCGTCCAGCACGCCAAGAATGTAGCGGAAGCCTTCTCAGCATCAGGTATCAGTGCTGAAGTTATTCATGGCGAATTATCAAGTGAGGCGAGAAAGGCAGCTCTGTCTCGCTTTGAATCTGGTGAGTCTCAGGTTGTTGTTAATGTTGCGGTGCTCACCGAAGGCTGGGATTTCCCTCCAACCAGTTGTGTTGTTCTGCTACGGCCAAGTTCTTATAAATCGACGCTGATTCAAATGATTGGGCGCGGTCTTCGAACTGTCGACCCAAACGAGCATCCGGGCGTTGTGAAAAGTGATTGTGTGGTGCTCGACTTCGGCACAAGCACCATGCTTCACGGGTCATTAGAGCAGGATGTGAACTTGGATGGCCACGAGGGGCAAGGCGAAGCGCCACAAAAAGAGTGCCCAGAATGCGGTGCAATGTTACCTGCTGCCGCAAAGGAGTGTTCTCTTTGCGGTCATGTTTGGGAGCGAACAGAGGGCGATGGGAAAGTTGATCTGACGGACTTTGTGATGTCTGAAATTGACCTGCTTAAACGCTCTTCTTTCCGTTGGTGTGATTTGTTTGGTGACGATGCCGCTTTGATGGCGACTGGCTTCGAGGCGTGGGCAGGTGTGTTCTTTCTGGCAGGTCACTGGTTTGGAATGGGCGGTGGTAAAAAACTGCCTGCGAGATTACTCGCCATGGGGGAGCGAACGGTTTGCCTAGCCGCTGCAGATGACTGGTTGAATGAGCATGAAACCGAAGATGCTGCCAGCAAATCCCGCAAGTGGTTAAACCAAGCTGCGACCGCTCAACAACTTCGGTATCTACCTCCTGCGTATCGCCAGGACTTTGGCTTAACACGCTATCAAGCTTCCTGCCTCTTGGCCTTCCAGTTTAACAAGCGTGATATCCAGTCCCGTATTTTCAACAAAGTCGAAGGCAAGGAGGCTGCTTGATGTGCATTACCGTTGCTTTATTTGCCACAAACCGCCTCGAGGCTTTTGCTGGCTTGATCCAAACCGCAACCAATCCAGCGACAGTCGGCGCGCTAGCTTTAAACGATTCTGTTCCAAGCAGTGCCAAGACATCCATTACCAGTTGCATCGTAAGGGAGTGGCCATGAACAGAACTGATTTAGAACAAAAAGCTGCTGAGTCTGTCTTGGCCCCACTTGCTGATTATGTAATGGCTGTTGGTATGGACAAAGGACTGGGTGATTACAGCAAAACAGAAATTGTTGGTTTGGTGGATACAGTTCTTGAGTCCTATCACCTGACTTTGCAGGAGTTGTACAAAGACGAGGTGCCTTTCTGATGTTGGATTTTAATCATCGACCAACCTTGTCGGAACAGATCAGTGAACGCATCGACTTAGCATTACAGCAAGAGCAGCGATCACAGGTTTCGAGAAACTATCTTGGTGCTTCAAGACTTGGAGTGTCTTGCGATCGTGCTTTGCAGTTTGAGTTCACACATACACCTGTCGACGAAGGTAGATCATTTACTGGACGTACTCTTAGAATTTTTGCGGCGGGTCATGTCTTTGAAGAGCTCGCTATCGATTGGTTGCGTAAAGCAGGCTTTGATCTGTATACGGAAACATCCACCGGTGGACAGTTCGGGTTTTCTGCAGTGGATGGCCGTTTGCGTGGACACGTAGATGGCGTGCTTGCCGGAGGACCTGAATCAATTGGCGAAGGCTTTCCTGCTTTGTGGGAGTGTAAATCACTGAATGCAAAGTCTTGGAAGGACACGGTCAAACGTGGTGTGACTCTTTCTAAACCCGTTTATGCGGCACAGATAGCGTTGTATCAGGCTTACATGGAAGAACAGATTCCTGGCATTTCCTCCAATCCCGCCTTGTTCACTGCCATCAATAAAGATACCGCCGAATTGTATTTCGAGTGGGTTCCTTTTAACGGTGAGTTGGCTCAACGGGCATCCGATCGAGGTGTGCGTGTCATTCAGGCGACTGATGCAGGAGAACTTCTACCCAGAATCAGTAAAGACCCAGCCCATTACGAGTGTAAGTTTTGCTCTTGGCAGGATCGCTGCTGGCGAGGGGGTGCGCAATGAACAGCAGCACCGATAAAGTGATCTGGCTCGATTTTAACGACGCACCTGAGCAGGGTGAATCAACAAAACCAAAGCATGATGCCCGAGAGCTCAAGCAACGATTAATCGATTCGTTAGATGCTGTGTTGACCTATCTGTTTCCTGCAGGAAAGTATCGAGGCAAGCAGTTCATTGTAGGCGATCTGGAAGGCAATCCCGGTAAAAGTTTAGTCGTTGAACTTGCAGGCTCTCGTGCAGGGATGTGGATGGATTTTGCTACCGGAGAAGGTGGTGACATCTTTGATGCCTGGGCACGTGTTAATGGCTTTGATACCGCCAGCCAATTTCCTGAGCTGGTGGATTCTGTCGCTCAATGGTTAGGTGTGTCTGTTGATCAATCACGGCCATTGTCCGCGACTTATGAGAAAGCTAATAAACCCGCAATGCCTGCTCGACAACAACCTACCGATGACCTAGGACCAGCAACCGGAAAATGGGATTATCGTGATAGCCAAGGTCAGCTAATTGCCTGCGTATATCGATACGATAACGAGTCGGGCAAAGAGTTCAGGCCGTGGGATGTGCGATCACGCTCAATGAAAGCACCGGATCCAAGACCGCTCTACAACCAGCCTCAAATCTTAAGCGCCAATCAAGTGGTGCTGGTCGAAGGTGAGAAAGCTGCGGACGCACTCATTCGCTTAGGTTTGGTGGCAACCACTGCCATGAATGGCGCTAATGCTCCAATAGCGAAAACGGATTGGTCGCCACTGAAAGATAAACACGTTTTAGTCTGGCCTGACAATGATGATGCGGGTGCTGAGTATGCCAGAAAAGCATCGGAAGCGATCGCATGCGGCGGTGCCGCTTCTGTGGCGGTTTTGCATATTCCGGGTGATAAATCCGTTAAGTGGGACGCCTATGATGCAGTCGATGAAGGGATGGATGTGTGGGCTTTCGTTCAGTCGGCACCGAGAACCATTGTTAAAGATGCTGAGCCGATAGCGCTGCATTCATTAGGGGAGTTGTTAGCCGATACCTCGCCGATGCCAGACGATTTGATTGCACCGAGGGTTTTAACGCCCGGCGGCATGATTGTATTTGGTGGTGCGCCTAAGGTGGGGAAAAGTGATTTTCTGTTGTCTTGGTTAACGCATATGGCGGCAGGCGTGCCCTTTCTTGAGCTCACGCCCTCAAGGCCATTGCGGGTGTTTTACTTGCAAGCCGAGGTTCAGTATCACTACTTGCGTGAGCGGATCCAGTCCATGGGTTTGCCAGAAGCAGTAAGTCGCCAAGCTGCCAATAACCTTTTGGTCACACCTCAGCTTCGTTTAGTGCTCAATGATCAGGGTGTTGAGCAAGTGATCGAGGCACTGCAGCGGGCTGCGTCTCAAGGTGGTGTCGACATTCTGGTAATTGACCCTATTCGCAATGTGTTCGACGGTGGCCCTGAAGGCAATAGCGAAAACGACAACAACGCGATGTTGTTTTTCTTGCGTGAGCGAGTTGAGCAATTGCGTGATGCGGTCAATCCCGATGCGGGAATCATCCTTGCTCACCACACCAAGAAAATCAGTAAAAAACAGGTCGAGGAAGATCCATTTCTAGCCTTGTCAGGTGCAGGCAGTTTGCGTGGTTACTACACCACCGGCATGTTGCTGTATCGACCTGATGAAATGCTGACGGATCGCACCTTGGTGTTCGAGCTGCGCAATGGACCTGGCTTACCTGCCAAGCGGGTAGATAAAAGTCAGGGGCGCTGGATTGAATTGGATCCTCACAGTGATCGTTTGGTCAATCAAGACTATGGCGCCAAGCTCGATGCGGAGCGACAACGCAAGCGCGATGTCATTGTACAAATGATCTTTGATGAAGCGTCGCAAGGCCGAGTTTACACCTCGAATCAGTTTGCAGAATCGTTCGAAGGCCAAGCTGGACTCGGTGCCAATCGGACCATCAATGAGCGCATTGCTGTCCATGCCACAAAAGGCGATATCAAGTTCTTCCGTAATCCGGAGGACTACAACTTACCAGCGCTGACCCGAAGCAAGTACGGCTACCTCTGTGTTGAGGGTATGACGGTTCCCGCAGGGGAAACCATTGATACCGATACCGGTGAGGTCAAACAGTCTCACTTGTTAGTTAAACCCACCCATTACAAATGTGCTCAAACCGGTGCGGTGCTCCCCGTCGAGAATCCGGATGTTTGGGTGTACCAGGAGGAAACAAGCCATGAATCATGATCAAAATAAGGCCTCGAACATGGCCGTTTGCAGTCTGCAATCTGAACCAGTTTGCTGCAATCTGCAAACTACCCGCAAACTGGACGTCAGCAATAACAAGGCATCCAGCCAGATTGCAGATTGCGGAGTCCAGATTGCGGATACCCCCTGCAAACTGAACGCAATCCCAGATAATTCAAGGGTTTCAGAGATAAATCCAGATTGCACGCAAACCCCCTCTCTCTTCGAGAGAGGAGAGCCCCCTAAAGGGGAGGCTCTCCATCTCGGTGAGAAAGAGAGTATCAACCGAACATTGCCTGTAGTGCTGTGCTTGGATTTGGGTACAACAACTGGATGGGCAATTCATTCCAAACAAGGCGTGATCACCAGCGGCACCATCAGTTTTAAAAACGATCGCTGGCAAGGTGGCGGTATGCGCTTTTTGAAGTTCAACCGTTTCTTGAATGAGCTAAACGAAAATGCTGGGCCTATCAGCATGGTGTTTTTTGAGGAAGTTCGTCGCCATATGGGTGTGGATGCGGCTCACGCTTACGGTGGTTTTATGGCGCATCTGACTGCTTGGTGTGAGCAACAAAATATTGCCTACGAGGGTGTTCCGGTTGGAACCATCAAGCGGCACGCAACTGGCAAAGGTAATGCAAATAAAACCATGATGATTGAGTCCGCGAAAGCGCGAGGCCATCTCCCAGCGGATGATAACGAAGCCGATGCATTGGCTTTGGTTTATTGGGCTATTGATCAACGAATAGGAGAGCAATTATGAATAACTTCACGCCAGAACACGTTGCTCTCCGATTTGAGGAGTGTGTATCAACGCTGCGTAAATTGCCTGGTGAGCGAAGCTTGGGTTACGTGAGCTATTGGCCAGAGATCAAATACGATCGGAGAGAGCTCGCCAGACAAGAAGTTCAGCCGATTCGTTTACGTCCAACGCCAGACCAAATCACTCGTATGGAGGAAACGCTGTCATGGATAACGTATGTCAATCATGGCGAAAGAAACCTGATTTGGTTACGAGCTTATCGAACGCCATGGCGAGTGATCTCTCGTGAGACTGGGTTTCCAAGAACGTCGGCACAGCGTTATTGGCAAGGGGCGTTAATAAAAATTGCGGAGCGGCTCGCGCAAGAGCAAAGACCTGCGTGCTAATGCCAAAACCCCCAATGGGACAAAACCCGGTTTTTAGGCGAGAATACTTGCTAATCTCACGAGTGAACTGCACACAAGCCACGGCCACCACACCGTGGCTTTGCTATTTCTGGCCCCGGAAAAAATGGGTCCTTCCTGGCCATCGAATCGATGCGGGTCGCAAGGCCGCCGCATTTCGCTAGCGACAGCCCGTTAAACCGGGTTCGCAGGTTCGCGGTTCGCACTGCAATTTCCAAGGTAATCTAATGCAACTTAACACTGTCGAATCGGTGGAGCACTGGTCGCTTCAACGACTCATTCCCTATGCCAAAAATGCGAGGACGCATGACGATACACAGGTATCGCAAATAGCCGGTTCGATAGCAGAATTTGGCTTTGTGAATCCGATTTTGGTGGGTGATGACAACGTCATTATCGCAGGCCATGGTCGCTTGATGGCGGCTCAGCAACTCGGTTTAGACACCGTCCCGGTGATCGTTTTACATCACTTGACCGAAGCACAACGTCGAGCATTAGTGATCGCAGATAACAAGATTGCTGAAAACGCTGGATGGAATGATGAGCTTCTCAAGCTAGAACTTGAAGAACTCGGCGATCTGGGTTTTGACCTTGATCTCATCGGCTTCTCTGATGAGGAGCTGGATGAGCTTCTGGGTAACGACGAACAATCTGGTGAAAGCGATGAGGATGAAATTCCCGAGGTGGAAGATGAGCCTGTAAGCCGACATGGTGACGTGTGGGTTATGGGTGACCATCGACTGTTATGTGGGGACTCGACCAGCAAACAGGATTTAGAAAAATTAATGAGTGGTGAGCTTGCCGATATGGCGTTCACCGATCCGCCTTATAACGTTGATTACGGCAACAACGCTAAAGATAAAATGCGCGGTAAAGATCGGCGCATTATGAATGATAATCTGGGTGATGATTTTTATCAGTTTCTTAAAGATGCGCTCACGAATCTTTTAAGTGTGACTAAAGGGGCGTGCTACATCGCTATGTCGTCCAGTGAATTAGACACACTTCAAAAAGCATTTCGGGATGCAGGCGGCAAGTGGTCGACATTTATCGTATGGGCAAAAAATACTTTCACTCTAGGTCGATCCGATTATCAGCGTCAGTATGAACCGATTTTGTATGGTTGGCGCGAAGGCAACGACCACTTTTGGTGTGGGGCTCGTGATCAGGGAGACGTTTGGTTTTTTAACAAACCCGTTAAAAATGATTTGCACCCAACAATGAAACCGGTGGAGTTGGTTGAGCGTGCGCTTCGCAATTCCAGTAAGAGCCGAGACATTGTGCTCGATCTTTTTGGTGGATCTGGAAGCACATTGATTGCTTGTGAAAAAACAGGTCGTGCAGCACGCTTGATCGAATTGGACCCTAAGTATGTGGATGTCATCGTCAGGCGCTGGCAGGACTATTCTGGCGAGCAGGCTATCCGTGAAAGCGATGAGCTTTCCTTTGATGAAGTTGCCCTATCAATGCAAACAGAAGCAGTTGCGAATTAAAGCTTAAATGTGTGCCATTCGCTTTGTTTAAAAAGGTACAGGTATTGGGCATCACAGGCTTTGGCCAGTGCAAATAGCTCTGATTCGCTTCGGGTAGTTCTTGGCTGGGTTTGCTCCCAGGCATCGCCACGATCACGGTGGTAAGCACAGACTGTTGCTCCCTGCACGTAGGAAATGTCGCCCAACGCAATCAGGCTTTCGGCGTGGGATTCACTATTGTGATATTGCCGCAGCGTTGGTCCAACACCATTAACTGAATCATAGCCATCGTGATGGCAATAAATTGATTGGAAATTGGTATTGTCTTTAGTCATCGCAATAAAGCAGCGGGTGCTCATTGATCACCTCCTTGCACACGATATCGGCGTTGTTGGCCATCATCTTTGTATGAGGTGATCGTCATACCCAATCGTTTTTTAACTGTGTTTGAAAAGACACCTCGAACGGTGTGCTTTTGCCAGCCAGTTTCAGTACAAATTTCTTCAATGCTGGCGCCTTCTGGGCGCTGCATTAGTGCGATCATACGTGATTGTTTAGTGCCTTCTCGCAGGGTGATGGTTTTGTTGGTTTCTGATTTTGAAGGTGCTTCTAAGCCTATGGCGTCAAAGCCATTTTCATTGATGGTGTAGCTATCGCCATTTTGGGTAATGAGCTCCCGAGTTAGAAGCCCTTGGATGACTCTGGGTTTAATGCCTGCATTGATATTGCTTGGTAGCGGCTCAATGTTGCCATCTGGCCGCTTACTCGCGGCTTGTAAAATGGCGGCTTGGGTATCAGTTAATTTGCTCATAGTGCGCTCCTTATTCGGCATGTTCGCCTTCTTTAAAGGCTGAATCGGTAATTTGTTTGAGGAGTTCGGCGTAGTGCCCCAGATCGCCCACGTGCCCCCAGTTGATTTCGTCGGGGTGAGCGTTGAAGTGGTCATCGCTGAGTGCCTGAAGGCGCTCAAGCGCGTTATCAATTTCGGCTTTTCGGGCTAGAAAAGCGTCTAATGCGTTTTGTTTGTGGGCCATTTTATTGTCTCCAAATGCTGTTCTGTTAAGCACATGAACGCTTCATTCAGCGGCCTTATCAACTCATTTCTGCTTATTAATTCGATTAAAAACAACAGGTTAAAATATGGGCGTATCACTGCGGGCTTATGCCAAACATCGAGGGGTATCTGATACTGCAGTGCGGAAAGCGATTAAGTCTGGCCGTATCCAAGCGGAATCTGATGGCACGATTGATATTGATAAAGTCGACAAGCAATGGGATCGCAACACAGATCGAGCCCAGCAACGCAAATCATCGGGTGCAACCAAAGCAGTCCCCAAAGCGGCACTGGATGCGGTCGCAGATACCCTAAGCGAAAGTGGCAATACCGGTGGTGGCTCTACCTATATGCAAGCCAGAACTGCCAATGAAGTGCTGAAGGCACAAACTAATCGAATCAAATTACAGCAGCTTAAAAAAGAGTTGGTCGATCGTGCCAAGGCGATAGCGCATGTCTTTCGGATGGCTCGATCTGAGCGAGATGCTTGGCTAAGTTGGCCAGCAAGGGTTTCGGCTCAAATGGCTGCAGAGTTGGAGGTTGACCCGCACAAGATGCATGTCATGTTGGAGTCCTATGTCAGACAGCACCTATCCGAGCTTAGCGACATCCAGCCCAAGGTCGATTGATTCTGAGTTTTATGAAGGCGCTCTAGAGTTAGAAAAAGCATGGAAAGAAGGCATCAAGCCTGATCCGATGCTGCTTGTTTCTCAATGGGCTGATGAGTATCGGGTGCTTTCGCCAAAGTCTGCTGCGGAGCCTGGCCGATGGCGAACTCAGCGAACGCCATATCTACAAGAAATTATGGACTGCTTGTCCGTTTCGTCTCCGGTTCAGCGCGTTGTATTTATGAAAGGTGCGCAAGTTGGAGGTACCGAAGCCGGTAATAATTGGATTGGCTATGTCATTCATATGGCACCCGGTCCGATGATGGCTGTTTCTCCAACCGTTGAGATGGCCAAACGTAATTCACGCCAGCGTATTGATCCGCAACTTGAAGATGTGCCGGAGCTCCGGGCACGTGTTGCCCCAGCAAGAAGCAGAGATTCAGGTAATACAGTGCTCTCGAAAGAGTTTCCAGGCGGCGTACTGGTTATGACCGGTGCAAATAGCGCGGTTGGTCTGCGCTCTATGCCTGCGCGTTACCTGTTTATGGATGAGGTAGATGGTTATCCGGGAGACGTTGAAGGTGAAGGCGATCCAATTTTGCTGGCAGAACGCAGAAGTGCGACGTTTGCGCGCCGACGAAAAATACTGCTTGTGAGCACGCCGACCATTAAAAGCACATCGCGTATCCAGCGTGAATTTGAAAACTCAGATCAACGCTATTTCTATGTGCCTTGCCCTTCTTGCGGACATGCTCAACCTTTGAGATTTTCGCACTTACGATGGGAAGAAGGTAAGCCAGAAACAGCGCAGTATTGCTGTGAGTCCTGTGAAGTTCTGATTGCTGAGCATCAAAAGACAGAGATGTTGAATCAAGGATTTTGGCAAGCCACTGCCGAGGGCGATGGTTATACACAAGGCTATCACTTGTCATCGCTATACAGCCCTGTAGGTTGGTTTTCTTGGGAAGATGCCGCACGTGTGTTTGAAAGTGCACAGCAAAATCCGGATTTGATGAAAGGCTTTGTAAATACGGTTCTTGGCGAATCCTACGAAGAGGAGTTTGAAGCCCCTGAGTGGGAACGCTTATACGAGCGCCGTGAATCGTACAGCGTAGGAAAGGTGCCTGAGGGTGGTTTGTTCCTGACTGCGGGGGTCGATGTTCAGCGGGATAGATTGGAATGCGAGGTTGTTGCTTGGGGGCGCAATAAAGAATCTTGGTCAGTTGACTATTTGGTGTTGGACGGTGATACCGCACAACCTGAAGTCTGGAAAAAACTGGATAAGGTTCTTTCAAAAGACTGGCCGCACGCACTGGGTTCGACCTTACCAATACGAGTTATGTGCGTCGATTCAGGTTATGCCACACAAGATGTGTATGGCTGGGTGCGTCAGTATCCTCAGGCAGTATGGGGTGGCGCTGGTGCGAGAGCATCACAGCCGAGAACTGTCGTCGCCATTAAGGGGCGCGATACTGAAACCGCACTAATCCTCAATGTGTCAAAAGCCGATACCGGTGGCAAACGTCGGGGATTGAGAGTTTGGAATGTCAGTGGTCCGGTTGCCAAAGTAGAGCTTTATCGCTGGTTGAAGCTGCCGAGGCTTACTGATGAAGAGCTTGCTACAGGTGAAAGCTTCGTACCGGGTACCTGCCACTTTCCCCAGTATGGTGAGGAGTACTTTAAACAACTGACCGCTGAGCACCGCATTATTCGAATGCACAAAGGGTTTCCAAAAGCGACTTGGGAAAAAGATCCGGCTCGAAACAACGAAGCATTGGACTGCCGAGTTTATGCGCGTGCTGCAGCGAGCATATATGGGTTGGACAGGTTTAAAGAGGTGCAGTGGAAGCGTTTTGAGAATGCACTGGGCGAAACAAAGCAAAGCCCAGCAGTTGAGCATGAGACTGCCCAGCCAACGAAGCCAAAAGCCATTAACTCGTTTCGTCAACGAGCCTCTGTTGTGGCAGATGACCCTTATCTTTAACGAGGGTAGGAAAATAAAACCATGAGTGATTTATCCACATTGCGTCAGCGTTTAGTTGAGGCAGAAAGTGCGCTTCACCGATTGATGATCGGTGAGCTAGAAGTCACCGTGTCCGTGGGTGGATATGGCGCAACGACATATGCGCAATCAGATATCAACAAACTCAATGCGTATATCGCGAAACTCAAAACAGAGATCGCTGCAAAGGAGCGACGCCCGAGGCGCGGACCTTTATTCATGCGATTTTAAAACTAGAAAAACCTGAGTTATCCAAGTAACTCGAGCTAATTGAGGCGCTATGAGCAATCAAATGATCTTAGGGCCTGATGGCTTGCCGCTTGCTGCAGATACGGCCCATAGAGGCGCGTCACTTTCGGCACGAGAATTATCCAGCTGGCGTCCCATGGCCGGTTCGCCAGATGCAGACTTGCTTGATGAACTGTCCACACTGGTTTCACGCTCTCGCGATTTAGCGAGAAACCATGGCGTAGCCGCTGGAGCAATCCAAACGCTAGTGGACAATGTCGTAGGTACTGGCCTGCGACTATCGGCATTACCTGATTACAAAGCCCTCGGCAAAGATAAAGACTGGGCCGACAGCTGGTCGAGAAAGACGGAGGCTTTGTGGCGCAGCTGGGCTGAAACGACAGATTGTGATGCGGCTAGAAATCTTACCTTTAACGGGTTGACCACGCAGATGTTTCGCTCTGGTCTTATCAATGGCGAAGCACTTGCTTTGCCTCTTTGGCTTCCACAACGAAACCAGACTTTCGCTACGACGATTCAATTAGTCGAGCCAGATCGTTTAGGGAATCCGAATGACCGGCTCAATGACAGAAAAATACGCGGAGGCATCGAGGTCGATGTTTATGGTGCTCCCTTAGCCTATTGGATAGCGAAAACTCATCCGGGCGATCAATTGCTTGGTGTTGCAGGTCTTGGTCAGGAGTTTGAACGAATTCCTGCAAGAACGCGATTTGGCCGACAACGAGTTATCCATGTGCACGACAAAGAACGTACCGGGCAGAATCGAGGAAAACCGATTTTTACCAGCATCATGCCGCTTTTTAAAATGCTCGACCATTACGAGCGCTCCGAAATGCAGGCGGCAGTTGTGAATGCCATGATCGCTGCATTTATTGAAACTCCTTTAGATGGTGAGTCAATCAGCGAAATGTTTGGCGGTTCCGCAGAGGACTACATGGCTGCTCGTAATGAGTGGCAAGTTAAGCTTCAAGGTGGTGCTGTCATTCCAATATTTCCCGGAGATAAAGTCGCGCCATTCACACCGAGTCGTCCGAACTCGGCTTACAGCAGTTTTGTTGAAAATATCCTGAGGCATATTGGAACGGGTTTAAATTTGCCCTTCGAATTGCTGATGAAGGATTTCTCAAAAACGAATTATTCGTCAGCTCGTGCAGCACTCATGGAAGCCTGGCGGTATTTCATCGGCCGACGTCATTGGCTGGCAACCTATTGGGCGAAGCCCGTTTACGAGCTATGGCTTGAGGAAGCAGTCAACAAAGGCTTGATCGAAGCACCAGGCTTTTATCAAAACAAAGCTTTGTGGTGTCGATGTAAATGGATTGGTCCTGGTCGGGGTTGGATCGACCCTGTTAAGGAAGCCAAAGCATCAAAAATTCGCTTGGAAACCGGCCTTTCGACGCTGGAAGATGAATGCGCTACCCAAGGTTTAGATTGGGAAGAAGTGCTCGAGCAACGAGCAAGGGAACAAGCCAAGATGCGAGAACTGGGTTTAAACACGGAGAAGTCTCAATACGTTTCTCCAACTGCAGAGGATAGTCAATGACAAAATTGCAGGATAGAAATTTTGCACAGCCGAAGGCTGCCCGTCAGGGTGCAGCACAGGGAGGTGCTGCATGAAATTTTGGAATCATGCAGCCGGTGAACCCTGGGCCATTACCGAGACTGCTCTTGATAACATATTAACGATTGCATCACGCCAAAACGAATCTATCGAGGCGGTGTCTGCGAAGCTTGGGCGGGAGTTAGATAATACTTATGTTACCGAGGTTCGAGAAGGAGTCGCTGTTATTCCAGTTGTTGGCCCGCTGTTTCGCTATGCAAACTTATTCACCGCCGTTAGTGGTGCTTCGAGCTATGAGATTTTGGCTAAGGATTTTAATTCAGCCCTAGAAAATCCGGATGTGTATAGCATTGTCTTAGATATCGACTCGCCGGGAGGCGAAGTCAATGGCTGTGCTGAATTTGCCAACATGATCTATGAGTCGAGAGGTGCGAAACCCATCATCGCTTACGCATCGGGTGATGCTGCGTCGGGTGCTTACTGGATAGCTTCGGCCTGCGATCAAATCATTGCTTCTGAAACTTCATTACTGGGCTCCATTGGCGTTGTCGCCGTGTATCGAGACAGTAACGACCAGAATGTACTTGAAATTGTGTCATCACAAAGCCCATACAAGCGCTTAGATCCGAACAGCGATGACGGTAAATCCCGGCTCCAATCTCGTATTGATGACTTGGCATCAGTCTTTATTGATTCGATAGCTAAGCATCGCGGTGTTGATCCTCCCACCGTTTTAAAAGAGTTTGGTGGCGGCGATGTCTTTGTCGGCAAAAACGCCATTCGTTCAGGGCTCGCCGATGATGTAGGAAGCCTTGAAAACATTATTCAACAGCAAATCAACAACCAGAACCCCGCCAAGTTGCGGGGTTCTTCTTTTCTAGCACTTGAGGACAGCATGATGACTGACAAAACCCGCAAGACTGAGGATGCTGAGAGCCATACCCTCAGTCTGGAAACATTAAAAGCAAATTACCCGCAATTGGTAGAAGCCATTCAAAGCGAAACCGTTGCTTCAACCCAACAACAGGCTGCACAGCAAGGCATTCAGCAGGAACGTGAGCGCATTGGTGCGATTGTCTCATCGGAGGCGGCTAAAGGCAGAGAGCAATTGGCTCAGCACTTAGCATTCTCTACGGACATGACGGTCGATATGGCCTTGGCCACGCTGAACGCGTCACCGGTCAAAACCGAGGCGCCTTCTACGGCGACGAATACGGGTTTTGAGCAAGTCATGGCAACGGTTAACAACCCTGCGATCGAACCTGATGCTCCTGAACAAGAAACAGATGATGCAGAAGCAGTCGCCAAGCGCATCGCCCAATTTTCAAATGGAGGTGCCATATGAGTTTGCCCGGAATAGCTGAAGGATTTACGGACCAAGGAAGTCTGGCTCACGACAACCTCATAGCAGGTGAGTTTCCTCGTATCACCCGTGTCGTGACTATCACCGGTGGAGCAACATTGCCTGCAGGATCTGTGCTTGGCCGAGTAGCGGCATCAGGTGCTTATGTCCTGAGTGACGCAGGTGAAAATGATGGATCAGAAGAGCCGGATGCAATTTTGGCTCACGATACTGATGCGTCATTGGGTGATGTTCAGGCTCACGTTTACCTTGCCGGTGAGTTTAATGCAGGTGCATTGACGATCGGTCCCGGGCATTCAAATGCATCGGTCTCGATTGCTTTTCGAGAGCGATCAATTTTTCTTCGCAACAATCAAGCTTAACTAGCAATAGGATTCTTTCATGGATATTTTTTCTACTCACGTGCTCAATCGTGTGGTTGAGCATTTGGATCGTCCAGCATCCTTTTTGCTGGATACCTTCTTCGCATCGATTCAGACAGAAGATAGTGAAGAAATTCACTTTGATATTGATAAATCAAAACCCCGGTTGGTGCCTTTTGTTTCGCCTCTGGTTGAAGGCAAAGTGGTTGCCACTGAAGGTTTTGAAACCCGTAGCTTTAAACCGGCCTATGTAAAAGATAAACGTCGCTTTGATCCTAATGCCCCGTTGAAGCGCCAAATTGGCGAAACCATTGGCGGTAACCTAAAAGCGATGGATCGTCGCGAAGCGGCATTGAATCGCTCGCTGACTAATCAGGTTGAAAACCTTACTCGTCGAGAGGAGGTTATGGCAGCCGAGGCTCTGAGAACCGGTAAGATCACTGTAACGGGCGAAGACTACCCAACACAGGTCATCGATTTTCAGCGTGACCCTGCTTTGACACAAGCGCTAACAGGCGCGACTCGCTGGGGAGAAACCGGCGTTAAAGTACTCGATGATATTGAGGACTGGGCGGGTCTGGTACAGATTAAATCTGGGGCTGCAGCCCGAACTGTTGTCATGGACCCTTTAGCTTGGCGTGTCTTTAAGGCCGATCCAAAAGTGGAGCGACTATTAGAACTGCGCCGAGGCACGTCAAACACCTTGGTCATTGATCCTATCTTGCGAGGCCAGGCTAACGATAAAGCGCGATACGTTGGCTCGGTGGGCGACTTTGATTTCTGGGTCTACAACGACTCCTACGTTGACGATGCTGGTGTAGCCCGCAATATGCTGCCTGAGTACACGGTACTGTTGGCCAGTCAGGGATTGCTCGAAGGCACACGTTGTTACGGGGTTATTCAGGATGAAAAAGCAAACTACCGCGCCAGCCGATACTTTACCAAGTCGTGGTTGGAAGAAGACCCTGCGGTACGTTGGCTCTTGATGCAATCCGCACCGTTGATTGTGCCTTACCGTCCTAACGCTACATTCTGTGCAACTGTTCGATAGGTGCCCCCATGAAGATAACAACAACTGTTACCTTGCGCACCGGTGAACCCGGTGCCTATGAATTTGTTTATCCAGGGGAGTCCATCAATCTAAGTCGTGAAGAAGCTGAGACACTCATTCAGCGAGGCTTCGCGGCCGATGATAAAGCCTGTTCCTCTAAGGATGAATCGGGCAAGGCGCATCACCTGGTTGATGCAATCTTAGATGCGATTGATGACCTCAAGCCTAATGATTTTGGTAAAGATGGTAAGCCAGCAGTAAAAGCGATCGAGGACATCATTGGTCAAAGCATCAGTGCTTCTGATCGCGATAAAGCGTGGGATGAATATCAAGCGCTGACCAATGATGGATAGTCAGTCTCGATTTCGACGAGCCATTGATAGTCAATTTAATCACCTAGGCAGAGATGCCACTTATACCCAATCAAACAGCCAGTCTCTGTCGGTAAGAGTTATTGCTCGCCGACCTGAGCAGCTGTTTGAGTTGGGAGATGGTCATATGCATGCCGAACAACCACAACTGGAATTTCGCGTGTCGGAAGTAAGCTCACCCAGTCGAGGTGATGAAATTGAAATTGATGGACGGGTTTATCGAATAGAAGCCGAACCGCGCTTGGATCTTCATCAACTGGTTTGGGTGGCTCCAGCATTACCCATTTATGACTAAGTCAGGAGGCGTTCATGCTGGCAGTAAATATTGTAACAACGCCAGACTTGGCGTCATGGCAGCAAGCGCTAACGGCGACCGAGCGGCAGGTGAATACCGCAGCAGTGCGCGCTTTGAATAAAACAGCTCGCTGGGCAAGGTCACACCTTGCAAGTATCACGGCGAAAAAATCCAATGTAAAAGTTGGGTTGGTGAGAAACAGTTTATCTGTGGTTCGTGCCAGACCATCCAAACCCTCGATTGTTGTGGGGCTGAACCAAAAGGCTGGTGTGATTAAAGCGCACAAGTTGGGAGCAGCGCGTCAGAATGCTTCTGGCGTCAGGGTTGCTAAGCGCCAATTTGATCATGCGTTTCTCGCGCAAATGCCAAATGGGCACCAAGGTGTATTTCGTCGGCGCTCGAAGTCTCGGTTACCCATTCAAGAGGTTCAAATTGTCATCACCGGACGATTGCGTGATGAGATGGAATCGCTATCCGAGCGGGGCTTGATGGATAACTTCGAGCGTATCTTTGAACGAGAGCTCAATTATTTATTACGGGTAGCATGATGGATAAGGTTAAAACGCTATTCGATGCACTACAGGAAGGCTTTGCTGACATAGCAGGCGTTGCTCACTGCAGTGCGTTTCCAAAAAGACGAGATGATATTCGACTTCCGGCTGTGTTGATTGATCTCGTAGAAATTGAGCCCGGCCGTGATCCTGGTACCGGTGAACTTGCGTTAACCACTCACTGGGAGGCGCGAATACTATTTTCAGATCAGGAGCCACAATGGCATGGTTGGGCTTTAGTACAGCAAGCGATGTCTTGGCTTTACAACCATCATTGGTCGAAAATAAACATTGGCCGCGCCAATATAAAACAAGCGACGCCTGATCATTTTTCGCCTGAACTACAAGGACATTCGATCTGGCTTTTGGAGTGGACGCATGCGGTTCGTGTTGGTGACAACCTCTGGAATGGCGAGGATGCAATTCCGTCGATAATCAATGTCGGCTGGGGTGATGGTTCCTACAGTGATTTTGGAGCAGCAGATGAACCTAGCATTTGAGGTTGCTGAGCTACATCGTCGACTTGCAAACATGGTGTTACTAGCAAAGGTTATCGAGGCTGACTATAGCGGCTCAATCCCCAAGGTGAAGGTTGTTGTGGGTGAGATTACTAGTGCATGGTTGCCCATGATGGTGAACCGAGCGGGAAATGATCGAAGCTGGTGGCCGCTGGAAATTGGTGAGCAAGTTGTTGTGTTATCGCCCAGCGGTGAACTAACGCAAGGCGTGGTTCTTGGATCGATCAATCAGCAAAGCATACCAGCTAACGGCAATTCAGCAGACAACCATCGCATAACTTACAGTGATGGTGCAGTGATCGAATACGATCGTAAAGCACACCATTTGAAAGCTGTGTTGCCCAGTGGCGCAAGTACGCAATTAATTTCAGAGGGCGGTGTGGAAATTGTTGGTGATGTTTTCGTGAAGGGAAATATTACTGCCACTCAAGATATCAAAGACCATACTCGCTCAATGCAGGCAGACCGGGATATTTATAACGCACATACTCATAGCGGTATTAAATCTGGTCCTGGCTCAACTGCACCACCCAACCAATCACAGTAAATCTTATGAATGGCATGAATAGAGCCACTGGACACACACTGTCTGGTGTAGATCACTTACGCCAGTCGATTGTGGATATCTTAACGACGCCGATTGGTTCAAGAGTTATGCGTCGTGACTATGGCTCACGTTTGTATGACTTAGTTGACGCACCTGTTAATAGAGCGCTCCTTGTAGAGATTTACTCTGCAGTCGCTGAATCTTTGTTGCGATGGGAGCCACGCTTTGAACTTACTCGGGTGCAGGTCGAATCGATATCGCCGGGCAAAATACAGCTGGCCGTTGAAGGAAACTACCTTCCTGAGAATCAGAAAATGCGCTTGGAGGGTTTAATGTTATGAGTGGATTCAGTGCGATTGATTTAGCAGAGCTTGCATCGCCAGACATTATTGAGCCATTAAGCTTTGAGAAAATTCTGCAAGAGATGCTAGATGACTTAATCAGCCGAGACGCTTCTTTTAACGCATTTTTAGAAAGTGATCCCGTTTACAAAATATTAGAGGTCGCTGCATACCGAGAGATGCTGATCAGAGCGAGAATTAACGACTCTGCTCATGGTGTCATGCTGGCCTATGCAATCGGCTCGGACCTCGACAACTTAGCGGCTTTTTTCGGCGTGACACGCCAATTGATCAGTCCAGGCGATCCAGATGCGCTACCTCCTGTTAAGCCAACTTATGAGAGCGATGACCGACTTAGAAAACGTGTCCAACTCAGTTTAGAAGGACATAGTACGGCTGGTCCAATAGGCAGTTATGTTTACCATGCTCTTGCGGCAAGCCCCCAGGTTAAAGATGTGGATGTCGACAGTCCATCCCCCGGAAAGGTCGATGTCACAGTGCTGTCCACGCAAGGCAAAGGCATGCCCTCAAATGAGCTGCTGGATGAGGTTTTTCAGACTTTAAACGCTGACGAAGTTCGGCCTTTGACAGACGAGCTAACAGTCAAAGCATGCCGAATCATAAACTACGACGTGCATGCAAAACTGTATTTATACGAAGGTCCCGATGCTGAGGTCGTGAAAGAAACCTCGGTGAATGCAGTGAATGATTATGTTCGCAACCATCACCTGCTCGGTAACGACATCACTTTATCTGGGCTATACGCTGCATTGCATCAGCCAGGTGTACAGCGTGTTGAACTTATCACGCCGACACAAACTATTCAGGTGGTCAATCAAGAGGCGGCTTGGTGTCAATCGGTTGAAGTGACACTAGGGGGCGTGGATGAATGAGTCTTTATTGCCTTTCAATGCAACACAAACTGAGCGAAACCTTTCGCTGGTAACCAAGCGAAGCTGCAACCTGCCAGTTAATATCAACCATTTATGGGATCCGTTTCTATGCCCTGAAAACTTATTGCCTTGGCTGGCATGGTCGTTGTCCGTCGACAATTGGAATAGTGCATGGCCAACGTCTGTTAAGCGGCAGCAAATCGCTAATAGCATCGAAATTCATCGCCGCAAAGGCACTGTGTCAGCGGTGAAAAAAGCGATGGCCGTGTTCGGTGTTCAAGTTGAGTTAAGCGAATGGTTCGAGACAA
Organism: Oleiphilus sp. HI0132; assembly: GCF_001635845.1. Taxonomy (NCBI): domain Bacteria; kingdom Pseudomonadati; phylum Pseudomonadota; class Gammaproteobacteria; order Oceanospirillales; family Oleiphilaceae; genus Oleiphilus; species Oleiphilus sp. HI0132. Next base: position 29,841 of record NZ_LWGJ01001241.1, read on the forward strand.
AAAGCACACCGCATACTTTCTCGGTGATGGCTTGGGCTGGCGAAAACTTCCGTGACGATCACGAACCGGTGTTGACCGAGGCCTATTACGATGCATTAAAGCGAGCCATTGATTACTCAAAGCCAGTCCGAAGTCATTACGATTTTAAAGTCGGTGTTTTGTTCGGTGGCGATTTTGGTATTGGCGTAGTTCAACAATCCCTCGCAATAAAGCGGGTAGATGGCGAGTTCATTTACCTTGGGGCCGGACTAGATGGTGACCTCAATATTGGAGGCATTAATCAAGGTCATTCGGTTACTAGAATGAGTATGGAGCTGTAATGAGTTCAGCATTTAAACCCGTTATTACACAAGCAGGCATCACCGCCGTGTTTAACGCGACAAACTCGGGGCTCGAAGCCAACATCGTATCGGTTGCTTTGGGTGATCTGGGTTGGGAACCGTCTGCGAGTGCGACAAAGTTAAAGCGGGAAAAACGCCGTATTCCTGTTGGCAATGGTGATCAGATATCACCTAACCAAATCCACATAACGGCGATTGAGGATGGTACTCAAGCTGGATATTGGGTGCGAGAAGTTGGGTTCTACCTAGAAGATGGAACGCTATTGGCGATTTGGAGTCATCCGACCCAACCGCTTGCGTATAAGGCGCCGGGTGTCGATTTACTATTAGCCTTTGATATTGTGCTAAGCGCGTTACCAGCCAACAGTATTAATGTGATCGGTAATGGAACGGTAAACCTTGCACCGGCCACCACGACCAAGCTAGGTGTGGTTCGATTTTCAACGGACAGTGAAGCAACCGCTGGTAGCATCAATAACGAAGTGATCACGCCACGCGGTGTGCGGTTACATGGAGACGCTCGATATGCTCGAAAATCTCACCGGCACCCTTGGAGTGAGATCGATGGTAAACCGTCAGCTTATCCGCCTTCATCGCATCGCCATACCTGGTCTCAGATTGATAGCAAGCCGAAGACGTATCCACCCTCGTCGCATAATCATGACGACCGCTATTTGCGTTTAGTTAATGCACCCAGGGCAGTCTATGTCGACGTGAGGTCTACGGGGAATACCTCAACCGCCAGTACGGCACTTAATTGGGCATTGGCAATTCATCCCAGCAGTGGTTTTAGAGATAACGACCATATTCAGGTTCGCTACAAAAATCGTTATGTGAGAGGTACAGGGAATGGCAGTGCCTGGTGGACGGATGAATACACAACCACGTTTGTTAAAGCAGGCGCATGGCGAGCGATTGCGACAAGCACCAATGGTTTCTGGGGGTAATACATGAACGTCATAGTCGTATTTAATAAATTCACTGACGAATACATCGGTATTACTTATGCAACGGATGATATGAAGTTGGATGAGGCTGCTTGCTGCGATGTTCACTTCAAGTACAAAACAGTCGACATGGATCCAGAAGCCGAGGTGTGGCAAGGCAATTTTGCCGAAGGTGCCGTAGTCCCTTTAGGGCAGCAAAAAACAGTCATTACTGAAACGGAATTAGACGCCGATTGTCAGGATAAAATCTTTCGAGAGTACCGTTACTATCATCAGCTAAATGTAGTTTATGGCGTGCTCGACAAACTTATCGAAGATTCAACCATTGATGAGTCATTGTTGAGTGAGTATCGCTCGATGCGCCAATACATTGATTCAATTGTGTCGAATAATGAGCGATACAAGCTGGCATACGCTGCTCAAGACGGATATGAGTATCGAGATAAAGCCAAGGAGCGTGAGGTATTGAACGCCCAGCTTGAGGGCGGCTTACATGAGGTTTTGGGCCGTGAAGCGCACCCAGGAACACCGCAATGATTTCTCGATGTCAGCACCTCGAGTCAAATGTGGCAGCCAACATTAGGGCTCAATTAAGCGCGCTTGATACCGCCTATTGGCGTGATCGCCGAAGCCATAAACCGAATGTTGGTCTTAGTGGAGAGGTTGGTCACTACTTCTCTTGTGGCCGTGAATCTGTCCCTCAGGAAGTCCGACAGTTAATTGATGACACTGCGCCTAATTTCTTTGGCTATGAGTTGGAAGACTGGGTTGTAAATAAAACACCTAAGCAAGGCGGTATGCCTCCGCACATCGATAATGAAGGGTATTTGGCGGTTGCATTGTTGTGCTTACAGTCGGGCAGCGGTTGCTTTGAGTGGTATCACGGGAATGACTTAAGTAAGCCAGAACAGATTCATGATGAAGCTGGGCAAGTTATTCGCTTTGATCAGGTCGACTTAATCCACGCAGTGCCTCCAACGCATTCCGAACGATACGTCATCGTCTTTCTATACAGGTAAACCCATGCATCAAATATTCACATCACTGCTCAGTCATGAGCAGTGCGGACAGCTATTGTCTGCAGCTCAGGAAAATATCAGCTTGTTTAAAGCAAGCCAAGGCGTATTAAGGCGAATGGGAGCCAGCGGCAATGACGTGCTATCCGAATACCAGTTTCTCAAATACTGGCACATGCCGGATTCACTTAAATCTATGGTGGATGCTTCGCTTCCACCCGATCTTCGAAAAAATGCCAATGAAGCATGGTTACTCCACTTTCCCAAAGGGGGGCAATTAGATCGCTATCTAGCATCCAAACCATTATTTAACTGCCTATCCATACCGCTTAACGATGGCGGTGTATTTGAATTGTGGGATTCAGGCAAAGCCGAAGCGCTAACCAACAAGGCCGGAGATGCTTACTTCTTTTCTTTGGCAAACGAACATCAAGTACCTGTCACTCAGCAGGATGACTGGTACCTCTGTTTCCTGTTTTTACATCATATTGAGGTGAAGCCAAATGCCTGAACAATTTCTCCATGGCGTGGAAGTCGTTGAAATCGACTCTGGTCCACGCCCAATAAAAACGGTTCGCTCATCCGTTATCGGTTTGATCGGCACAGCGCCCGATGCAGATGAAGACCGATTCCCTTATCACACGCCTATTTTAATTGCGGGTAAACGCAGTGAAGCGGCTGGTTTGGGACGAACCGGAACCTTGCCTGCAGCCATTGACGATATCTTCGATCAAACGGGAGCGATGATCGTTCTGATCCGTGTGCCGGACTGGTTTGGTGAAGATGAGGAATGGCCCTCGCTCATCGAAGAAGAGGGTCCTCGTTTGGCAATGGCAGGCCCTTGGTTTTCAAACATCGGCCAGGTCATCGGTGGTATTGATGATGAAACCGGCCAGTATCTTGGTATTCAGGCATTCCTCGCTGCCGAAAGCGAAGTGCATGTCACGCCCCGTATTTTAATCGCGCCTGAGTTTAGTCATCACCCGGCCGTAGCCAACGAACTTCTGTCTGTCGCTGAACGGCTCCGAGCCGTTGTGATTGCCGATGGCCCGAATTACAACGATGAAGAAGCCATCGATTACCGACAAATGTTTGGTAGCCCAAGACTGTATTTAATTGATCCTTGGGTTCGCGTTTGGGATGCCGAAGACAACGTCGAAGTCGTGCGCCCAGCCAGTGCCCGAGTCGCAGGGTTGATTGCTAAATCAGATGCAGAGCGCGGCTTCTGGTGGTCACCGTCTAATCGTGAAATTCGCGGTTTGATGGGTACTGCTCGAAGTGTTGATTTTGCATTAGGTGATGTCAATGCACGCGCCAATTTCCTAAATGAAAATGAAGTGGCCACCATTATCCAGAAAGATGGATTTCGACTTTGGGGTAATCGCAGTTGTAGCGCTGATCCCAAGTGGGCCTTTTTAAGTGTTCGACGAACCGCCGACATGATCAATGAATCGTTACTGCGAGCCCATATGTGGGCGGTGGATCGAAATATCACTAAGACCTATATCGAGGACGTGCTTGAAGGCGTGAACGCTTATTTGCGTCATTTGCAAACAGTGGGTGCGATTATTAACGGTCGAGCATGGGCTGATCCAGAGTTGAATACGCCTGATCAAATTTCTCAGGGCAAGGTGTATATCGACTTTGATTTTACGCCGCCTTATCCAGCCGAGCACATTACCTTTCGAAGCCATTTGGTCAATGACTATCTGGTAGAAGTACTGCCAGATGCCGCCTAAAGGAGCGACTTATGCTTGATGATATTTTAAAAAACATGGCGCTCTTTGTGGATGGGCGTGGCTATGCAGGCAATGTTGAAGAATTAACCTTGCCAAAGCTTGCACTTAAAACAGAAGAGTTCAGAAACGGTGGTATGGATGCACCCATTGAAGTCGAGATGGGGATGGAGAAGCTCGAAAGTGAATTTACGCTCACTCGCTTCGATAAAAACGTACTCAAGTTATTCGGTTTAGCGCCCGGCCAACTGACACCACTGAGCATTCGTGGCGCAGTGGTTTCCGATGATGGCACACAAACACCAGTGGTCGTAAACCTTCAAGGCATCGTCCGAGAAATGGACCCAGGTAATTGGAAGCCAGGAGACAAAGCCACGCTCAAAGTCAGCTTGTCTTTACGTTACTACAAGCTGACACACGGTGGTGACGTTCTCCATGAAATCGATATACCCAATATGGTTCGCACCATCGGTGGGGTTGATCAACTGGCTGCTACGCGCAGCGCATTAGGTTTATAAGAGGCCGCTATGACTGCAACGTACTATGTAATTAAACCCACTACGCATGCCCGAAAGAAAGTCACGCTAGGTGACCAGCTTTCTCTGACCGAGTCGCAAGCAAGGCCGCTTCGCAATGGTGGTTTTATCACTCCAGATAAAGCCGCTGCCGACCGGATTTCTGAACTGGTAAAAGAAAATACCGAGTTAAAGGCCAGCCAGCCGACAGAGACTACCGAAGAAACCAAAGACAGCGAGGTTGAAAAAGCATGAGCAAGGTAAAAATTGAATTAACGCACTCGATAGAAATCGATGGTGCGAAGGTTGGAGTTATTCAACTGCGCAGGCCAAAGGTTCGAGACATGCTCAGTGTTGAAAAAAGCGTGGATAACGATGCTGAAAAAGAAATCCAGCTCTTTGCCAATTTAAGTGAGTTATCGCCCGATAATTTGTTGGAGTTGGACATGGCCGATTACGCAAAACTGCAAAAGGCCTATCAGGATTTTTTGTCTTAAACCCTCGCGATGCTCGCAGAGCTTTGATCGCCTTGGCTAGCCATACCGGCTGGCAATTATCTGAACTGTTAGAGCTTGATGGTCATGAATTGATGGCCTGGCTCGACGTATTGCCAAAACGGCCCTAATCCCAAGGTTCTAATGGTGTTAGTGCCAGTTTGTCTTTAAGGAGTGTCTTAATGGCTAACTCGTCATTTAAGTTGGCACTTCAAATTGGTGCCTCCATTGGCCAGAGTTTTCGGACATCTGTTCGTGGCTCGCAAGCGCAGTTAAACCAGTTAGGCACATCCATTAATCGTCTGAAGAATCAGCAGAGTGCGATTCGTAAAGTCGAGTTGGGCGAGGCCAATGTTGGTAAAGCGCGAGTTGCTTACGAAGCAGCTAGCCGAGAACTATCTCGTTTGCGTCGTGAGGTGGCCTCAACAGAGCAACCGTCAAAACAACTGACGCAATCTTTTGAAGCCGCTAAGCAAAAAACACAACGCTTATCTGCAGAACTGGCCAAACAGCGTGAGCGACTTCAGCGTAGTCGACGAGAGCTTCAACAAGCTGGTGTGAATACGCGAGAGCTATTGCGTGAAAACACTCGTCTTGGTGCATCACTCGATCGCTTAAGTCAGAAGTATCGCAGGTTGAATCAAGCCATGCAGGCTCAAGAAGCCAACAAGTCGCGTCGAGCAGATTTGCGTGGACAGCTATTCGATGTGGTTGCCTTAGGAGCCAGTGTTGCAGCACCGGTGAGCATAGCGGTGAACTTTGAGCAATCCATCGCAAGACTGGGAGCCATTACTCGATCTAGCGATGAGTCTCTAAAAAGCCTTGAGCAGACTGCACGAAGCTTGGGTGAGACAACTCAGTTCTCAGCTTCTGAGGCAGCGTCGGCCATGACTTTCTTGGGGATGGCAGGCTTTAACACCAATCAGATTGTTGCAGCTACGCCTGGCATGTTGAACCTTGCTCAAGCCGCAGGCAGCGAATTGGCTGATACAGCCGATATTGCCTCCAATATATTGAGCGGTTTTTCGCTACAAGCCCAGGATATGAATCGTGTGGGTGATGTACTGGCGGCGACTTTTACTACGTCGAACACTACCTTGCAGATGTTGGGTGACACCCTGAAGTATGCAGCACCAGTTGCCAGTAGCGCAGGTGCCAGCATCGAAGAAGTTGCCGCGATGGCAGGTTTACTTGGCAATGTGGGCATCCAAGGCAGTATGGCGGGTACCGCATTAAGGGCTGCGTTCCTCAGGTTATCGGCACCACCTAAAAAGGCTGCCGATGCCTTGGCGACACTGGGTGTTGAGGTCAAAGACCTTGGTGGTAATTTGCGCTCGGTTCTCGAGTTGTTGCAGGAACTAGCACAAGCGACTGAGGGGTTGGGATCGGCAGAGCGAGCCGAAGCAATCAAACAAATATTCGGTGAAGAAGCTTCGGCCGGTATGACCGAGCTACTTAAGCAAGCCGGAACCGGCGCGCTGGATAGCTACATTCAACAACTACAAAAAGCCCAGGGTACGGCTGATGCCATGGCTCAAAAAATGAGTGCAACTACCTCTGGTAGCCTCAAACGACTGGGCAGTGCGCTAGAGAGCGTGGCCATTAGTGTCGGTAGTTTATTGCTACCAACCATTGCTGCAGGCGCTGAACTGTTTGCGGGCATGGCAAGTTGGGTGTCTGGTGCCGCACAAGAATACCCCATGCTCACGAAAGTGATTGTGGGTGCAACCGTGGGCTTGGTCGCCATAAAGGTTTCTGCCATTGCAGGTGCTTACGCCTTTACCTTTCTCAAAGGCGGTGTGCTTTCGTTGATAACAGCCTACCGAACCTTAAGTGCTGGTTTAGCGCTGGCGCAACTGGGTATGGCTCGAGTGAATGTGTTGTCAGCATTAAGTGCTGTGCGCATGGGGGTCGTCACGGCGGCTCAGTGGGCGCTTAATATTGCTATGACTGCCAACCCCATTGGTCTAATTATCGCGGGTATTGCTGCAATGGCTGGTGCAGCTTATCTACTGTTTCAGCATTGGGAGCCTATTGGCGAGTTTTTCTCTGGCCTTTGGGATGGCGTAAAAGAAATCACGAGCGGCGCTGTGGATTGGCTTCTTGGTAAGTTGGACTTGCTCGCTAAACCCTTTCAGTTACTCGGTGCTGCCTGGGATGCTGTGGCTGGCTGGTTTGATGATGACGAGTCCCAGTCTCCAAGTTCTGGCAATGGTCAACGAAAACGTAATGTCGCGACTGCAGCGGTTGGTAGTGTTTTGGCCGCTCAGCCAGTGATGGCATTACCTGATGGCAGCAACGAAGTCACTCCCAGAATCGAAGCTGTTTCCCCTGCAAATTATCAGCAAAACAGTGTCGCTATTGATGCGCCCATCACAATTCATGCCGCACCTGGCATGGATGAACGGGCGATTGCTGGAGAAGTACAACGTGCCTTAGAGCAGCGTGAAGCGAGAGCTGCCACTGAGCGTCGAGGTGCGCTTTTTGACGGAGGGTGAATGATGAGTGAAACCATGATGGCATTGGGAGTTTTTCGTTTTTCTTTAGATACCGCCGCCTACCAAGACTTTAAACGAAGCCAAACGTATCGCTGGCAATCACAAGAGCGATTGCTACGCAGACCTGCTTTGCAATTTATTGGACTAGGGGAAGAAACCATCGAATTGAACGGGCTCATTTACCCGCATTTTCGCGGCGGCTTAACTCAAGTGGAGGCCATGCGTATTGAGGCCAGCAAAGGCTTGCCACTTGTGTTGGTTGATGGGCTTGGTTTTGTCTGGGGGCAATGGGTCATCAAACAGATCAGCGAAGGCCAAACGGTTTTCCAGCCAAACGGGCAACCACTCAAGCAGACGTTTCAACTGAGCCTTTCTCGCTATGGAGATGATACCCGATGAATACGGCTGCGAAGTATCGGACTCGACAAGGCGACATGCTCGACCGCATTTGCCTTGAATTCTATGGGTATTCGAGTGAGGCCGTTGAAGCAGTGCTGAAGCACAACCCCGGCTTAGCTGCGCTTGGTTCTGTGTATGAGTCAGGTGTGATCATTGCCTTACCTGACTTAAAGAGGCCTGAACTAAAACTACAGGGGCAAACCGATCGTGTGCGGCTTTGGGACTGACTGGAAAATTTAATTTGGAGTGAAATGTGCGGCCTGACTTTCGAATCATTGCTGATGCGCAAGATATTACAGAGGTGATTCGTGATCGTTTGTTATCCCTTCGACTTACCGATGAATCTGGTACCCAATCCGACGCTTTGGAGATCCAGCTGGATGATCGAGATTCAATCATTGAATGGCCTGCCCATGGTGCAGAATTGGTCGTGTCGCTGGGCGTCACCAAAGATAATTTCGTCGCCATGGGTGTGTATACCGTTGATGAGATCGAACATTCAGGGCCACCTCAAACACTGACGATTCGAGCCAAAGCTGCCGATATGAGAGCATCATTGAAAGCGCCTAAATCACGCAGTTGGGATAACCTGAGCTTGGGTGACTTAGTGCGAACGATTGCGGCAGAGCATGAGTTAGAGCCGAAAATTTCGGAGGCTTTAGATCGGTTTGTACTGGAACATATAGATCAAACCGATGAATCTGATTTGCACCTATTAACACGGCTCGCTCGTGAACACGGTGCCGTTGCCAAACCCGTAGCAGGTAACTTGGTTTTTGTTCCAAGAGGCGAAGCCCGCTCAGCTACAGGGCAAGCAATTGAGACTTTAGAAGTGTTGCCTACCCATATACAACGCCATCGATTTACTCAGGCGGAGCGTGGCAAATATTCAGAGGTAAAAGCCTTCTGGCACGATGCCAATAATGCCGAAAAACAGAGCATCTTCGTCGGTGATGGTGAGCCTGTTTTCGCGATACGTCATACCTACAGTGATGCTGAGCAGGCAACGGCAGCTGCTAGTGCCAAGTTGAAAAGCTTGATGCGAGGTACAGCTACCTTGTCACTTACGCTACTTGGGAATCCATTGGTTCAAGCAGAAGGCAAGCTACGAGTCGGCGGCATTCGTGACCCGGTTAACGGTGAGTGGGTTGTTACTCGGGTTGAGCATCAGCTCGATGCGAGCGGACTGCAAACACGGTGTGATGCTGAAGTCCCCAATAACTGATTGAATATTCTTGATTGTTGAAACCGCCCCTGAGGCGGTTTTGTTGTTTTAGGAGAGCATAAATGGCGCCTGCCAAAGAAAAAGAGAACGGCATGGTCGTCATGCCAAAAGACGAATTTGAGAGCCTTTTGAATAACGCTGCCGAGCGAGGAGCTGAACGAGTATTGGCACATCTGGGTTTAGAAAACGGTCATGCCGCACGTGATATTCGAGAGCTTAGGGACCTATTGGAAGCCTGGCGAGATGCTAGGCGAACCGCATGGCAAACGGTAATCAAAGTCGCCACCACTGGCATTCTAGCCACATTACTGCTAGGTGCCGCCATCAAATTGAAAGTGTTCGGAGGACAATAATATGCTCACATTGTTAGGTAGTCTACTTGGCTTTATTTCAAGCGCTTTTCCTGACTTGCTGAAAATCTGGCAAGACAAACAAGACAGAAAACACGAGCTACAAATTCTCGATCGACAGATGGAGCAGATACGCCTCGGCCATAATCAGAGGCTTGAAGAAATTACCGTCAATGCGGATATCAACGAAAGCCTCGCTTTGCTCAAACACGACAGTCAGCCTTCCGGAGTAAGGTGGGTGGATGGGCTTCGAGCTTCTGTACGCCCGGTAATCACTTACGCTTTCTTCCTGCTGTTTACCACTGTAAAAGTCAGTGCGCTTTATGTGCTGGTGGTTGATCAGGGTATGGAGTTTGTTGTGGCTTTGCCACAAATATGGGATCCAGAAACGCAAGCACTGTTTGCTGCTGTGATGAGTTTTTGGTTTGGTCAGCGTGCTTTGGCAAAATCTAGGGGGCAGTAATATGCGCCACATTACCCAAGATGGCATCGACTTGATCAAGCGATTCGAAGGTTTTAGCTCGTCAGTTTATATCTGCCCCGCCGGTTACCCAACCATCGGCTATGGACACTTGGTCCGTTCGGGCGAGTCTTTTACCGAAATCACTGAGACTGATGCCGAGGAACTATTGCGTAAAGACGTTGAGTCAGCAGAGCGGGCGGTTTTACGTTTGGTGAATGTCCCACTCACTGATGGTCAGTTTGATGCGTTGGTTTCATTTGCCTTTAACCTAGGATCAGGGGCTTTTCAGCGATCGACCCTTCGTAGAAAGGTGAATCGCCAAGCTCATGCCGAGGTGCCAGCGCAACTGATGCGCTGGGTGTGGGCTGGTGGTAGAAAGCTAAACGGCCTGGTAAATCGCAGGCGATCGGAAGCTGCGCGTTACTCATAGCCAAGTTTCTTGATTAATTAATCTCTTCGGGATTTTTTTGAATCCCATCAATGATCGCACTGGCTGTTTGTCTGCGAGCACCACCTTTACTCCCATCAACTCTTCTAGCAAGAGACTCTAGTGCTGTATTCACGATAAGCACCGGTGTATCAATATGCCCGTCGCCTTGACGTGGGAACGTTGCATCGATGATACCTGCAGTCAGCGGGGCCTCCATGCTTCTTGGGACATTACTGATTCTTACGGCCGTATCTCGTTTACTGAATTGCTCTTCCAACGCTCGAAGCATGACCGTAGCGTTGTCATCGAGCTTGCTGGTTTTGAGTTTGGAAGACATCAATGAACGAACGACCTGATTGTTCAATAGCACCTGAGCCTTTGCTTGAAGCAGGTTGTTCCTCTCTACATTTGCGATTTTGCTTTGGTTTCGGTGGGTGTCTTTAGCGAATTTATCTATCTGCGATTGAGCCCGTTGGATGCTAGTTTGGTCCTCACAACTCTTGGCATCATCGGCAGCGAGAGCTTGTTTCATAGAGGTTGCTAGTTGCATTCGGTTGTTATGATCTACATACGCAACAGCTGCACATTCAATGTTGCCTTGTTTTGCGTGGATAACTTGGCAGACAGGCTCTTCAATTTGCTCCAATACGAAATTAACCAATCGCTCAAAAACGGGCTCACCATAGGTGGCGAAGTACACATGCGAGCCATCCGGTAGACCCGTATCAAATAAAGACCTATCGATAGTTAATACAGAGCCATCAACGATCGATTCAATGCCATTTAAGGTGAGGTATTTTCCACAATCACTCAGTTTGCAGCCAATTTCTTTGAGGAACTCTGATTCAATTAGGGTTTGCCAAATTTCAGTTAAATAAACTGGCAGCGGCTGTTTGCGGTATGTTTGGCTGAGCCTTACATACACATTAAACATTTCCTCCACAGGTACTTCCATAAGCTTATTGTTCGCTTGTTGGATTTTGGCTCGGTCCATTGCAGCCTGTTCTACCTGTTTTTCGGTCATCGTCCCTTCGGCCAATTTCTGGAACTCTTCCGTAGTAACAGGGAGCATCGAGAATTGTTGTGTTCCCACCACAAGATTTGCGCTAGCCAAACGATTCAATAAGCGCTCATAGACAAATTGCTCTGCAGAGTCAGCAAAACATAGATTGAGAACAAAAATCTCTTTGTGAGTTTGCCCAATACGGTCGATACGACCAATACGCTGTTCAACCTTCATTGGGTTCCAGGGCAAATCATAGTTAACCAGTAGGTCAGAGGTTTGTAAGTTAAGACCTTCAGCGGCGGCGTCGGTACAGAGCAAAATATCGATATGGCCTTGAACAAATCGATGTTTGATCACGTCACGTTCTACACCCACCATTTGATTCTTATTTGGGTCGTAGTAATGCCCACCTTCACCTGAATAGGTTCCTATGAGTAGTTCGGGGAATTTGGCTTGTAGTCGCTCCCGGATATCATGAAGGGTGTCGAGAAAGCGGGTAAAAATAACGGTTTGCTTAATGCGCTTGCCCTCGATGCGGGGCTTGAGTGCGGTCAGTAACGCTCTGAACTTATTCGAGTCCTCATAGATATCAGCCAACTCACCTAGCAGTGAGTCGAGCATATCGCGTTCCCACCTTAGATCATCTTTGGTCCTGTTGTTGAGCAGCATTTCAACTGCGTCAATGTCATCGTCACCACCGTCAATGAGTAACTCCTGAAGCTCCTCATTATCGGTAGGATCTGTACTGTATTTCAGTTGCTCAATGAGCGTTGCTTCAACTTTTGTTTTACGTCGCGAGAGTGTCAGCTGTAATGCCTTAAGGCTGGATGCAAATCGTAGGCGCAAGAAGCTTAAATAGAAGCCTAGTGCCACCTGACCTGGCTCATTGAGCCCACTAGCCAGAAGCTGTTCTCTCAATCCTTCGCAATATTCACCCAGCAGGCCATCTACGCGAGCCTCTTTCTTGGTAAAGGTTATACGTGGTGTTGGAATAACGGTTCTATCGGCTAGGTTTGCGCTAAGTTTGCCTTTCTGCCGATAAATTTTGAGCAAATCACGCGTATGGCGTTGCATCACTCGTGACAGAGGGGCTGCCGCAAATAATAGTCTTGCTAACGCGGCAAGCTCATGTTGCATTGGGATCGTGCCACGATTTAACCATTGCTCCAGCGAGATCTTCGACATAGGATCAATGACTACGTCGTTAAGATATCGCCAAAGTTTCGGGTCCAGGTTTTCTATCGTCGTAACGGACTTACGAATAAAGTCCCATTCTTCCTGCTTTAGCTTCTCTCCAGAGGCAACCGCATTAACAAGGCGATAGTAAGCCAGCATTAATGATGGGTCGTATTGAAATGCGCCAACGCGATTGGTTAGCCGAATCAAGTCACTCACTTCCACAGGATCAAGCTGCATCGGCGTTGCAGTTGCCAAGAGCAAGGAGTGAGTATTGCCTCGCATGTGATCAGCAATAGTCTGATACAGCTGATTAAAACGAGGAAAGCCTCTCGTTCCACGTTGAGAGTTTTGCCGACGGGCATAGTGAGCCTCATCCACCAAGGCCAGATCGAATTTATCTGCTTGATCCAGCAATCGGCGTCTTTCCTTTCTCGCCATTAAACCTGTCGATACGATCGTTAGGTTAGGGCTATATAGACTGCCAATAGACTTTTTCTCTTCAAGAGGAAAGATCGATTCACTTTGCGGTGATGGAGATGCTGTTACTCGGTCAAACCCAAGATAAAACTTGGTTGCCATTTCACGTTGCCACTGGCGCGTCAAACTGGCTGGAGCTGCGATAAGTATTCTTTCTGCACGCTTGCTTAAGTATAGCGAGCGGAAGGCTAGGCCTGCCTCAATGGTTTTACCCAATCCAACCTCGTCACACATCAGGTGCGATGCTGGAAAATTCTCGATAATTCGTCGAGCAACCACTTCTTGATGGGGCCAAGGCTCAACTGGCGCTGTATACATGCCAACATACTCACCATTAGGCATCAAAGGTGCGTATTTCAGTGCGGTAAAACGTAGTGCATCCTTGCTGGAAATCTTAGGTTGTTCAAGCTCAGCGGGTTGGTTATCTATCTCTACTGGAACCGTGATGCTTTCAGAAAAACGCAATAACTTTTCACGCACAGCCGAAGGCAGGTCTTTAACTAAAAAAGCAGGATGGGTGTTATTCCACATTGCATCAAATGATTGCGCGGCGTCTGCAATTTTCGCACGCTCTTTTTTTCCTTCCCAAGAGCAATCAACGTCCACATTCTCTGCATTACGTTTCAGCGCTGTTTCTGATTCATTCCACGAACCACTGGCATAAAGGGTTTCGCCTTCATCGTCGTAAGCCAGCGCCCATTTTTCATGCACGTAGCCATCTTCACTGGAATCTAGGCTGATCGCTTCACCGGTTTGGGCATGTTTCCTTAAGGCAACTTTTATTTCCAAGTGGCCATGGGCAACCATCCAAGAAAGTAACTCCACACCACGCTCAGCCTCTTCTGGCCATTGCTCTTTGCCGGTAAGCTCCTGCTCAAGATGCGATTCAAGAATGGCGTGCTGACCGTTGATAATGGCTTGCACATCTTTAGGTGTCATGTCGACGCCAGCAATCAGGCGCATTTTGCCATCGCGATTAACAAAAGAGGTCATGCCTCGACTGGCAAGGGCAAGCGACGATGAACGGAAGAAACCAGCTACCCGGTCATAGCGAACAATACGTTGCAACAAAGGCACATAGAATTCCCGCAGAATATCTACGGCAGGCTCTCCCGGTGCTCTCACCTGAGATGTTTTATAACTGTATTCCCAGTTAAAATCTTTCAGCCCCATTCGACGCTTAGCTCCTTCCAAACCTGTCTTATTGTTGTCTTAAGCCAAACAATAGTGCTCGGGCTTCGTTACGTGCTTCTGGCGTTTCGGCTTCCTCTCCCCAAACCTCAAGCAAGTCGAGAATGATGTTGTCATTGCCTTCACGTTGTTCATCCAAATAAGCGCGTGCCACTGGTACATCACCTTCGCGGAATTTCAGTAACAAGCCATGCAGTACATCCCAATCTGATTGTGGTTTAGCAACCCGTCGAGCACTGCGCTCTTGCGGTTTAGCCAAACGCAGCTTGGAGCCTTTTTTCACTAATGGTGCGGCGTAGCCTTTGTCCTCGGCAGCTTGACCGGCAACGGCAGTACGACCGCTGATCTCGGTGTTGATACCCACAATGCGGCCTTCAATGCCGTAACCTCCGGTGCGGGTTTCGAGGCTAATATTGAGCGAGCGCGACAGGTTTAATACTTCGGTAAAGGAAGCCTCGTTATGCCCCCA